>JAPSFT010000012.1 GCA_035063765.1 Deltaproteobacteria bacterium | reverse complement strand
TCGCTGCGCGCTCGCTTCGCTCGACCGATGAGCTTCGCTCGCCTCCGGCTCGCTGCGCGCTCGCTTCGCTCGACCGATGAGCTTCGCTCGCCTCCGGCTCGCTGCGCGCTCGCTTCGCTCGCTTGCCGACTACGCCTGCGGCGCCCTCGGCACCGGCTCCGTCGCGAGGTCCTCGCCCTTGGTCATCGAGCGCACGACGCGCTGGGTCCGGGCGATGGCGGCGCGCTGGACGCGCAGCTCCTCGGTCTGGGCGGCGACCTGGCGCTCCAGGCGCTCGCGGGCCTCGGCGAGCTGCTCGATGCGGCGCTCCATGTCCTTCATGCGGCTCTCGAGCTCGCCCGCCACCTGCGAGGCGTCGCTCGCGTAGGCGCTCGAGATCACGGGCGCGGGCGGCGGCGTCGCGATCGCGGGCGCCCCCGGGCCGTCGAAGAGCGAGTCCTCGTCGGCGGCAGGAGCCGGATCGGCCTGGATGCGGCCGAGCGCAAGCTGCTGCGAGCCGTCGCGCGCGACCGGCTCGTCGGCGTCGAAGCCGGCCGGGTCGTAGGCGGCCTCCGGCTCGGACTCCTCGCGCTGGCCCCACCCGACGGCCGGCTCCTCCTGCTGGCCGCGGAGGTCCTGGTCGTCCGCGTCGGCCCCGGCGTCGTCGGCCGACATCACCGAGTAGAGCGGGTCGTCGTCCTCCTCGCGGCGGCGGCGGCGTACGGCGAGCACCACGAGCGCGAGGAGGACCCCGCCGATCACGGCGTAGCCGGTCGGGCTCGTGAGCCGATCCGCCCAGGACCGTGCGGCCGGAGCCGGCGGCTCGGGGTCGCGCGGCGCCGCGTTGCGCACCACCACCTCGGCCGGCTTCGCGGCGGGGGGCGGTGCCGGCGCCGGCGGCTCGACGCGCGCCTCCCCGGCGGCGGCGGGTGCGGCGGGGCTCACCGGCGGGGTCGCCGGCGCCAGCTCGGGCTTCGCCTCGCTGCGGGCGGCGATCTCGGGATTCACGCTCGCCGGGCGCTCGATCCGCTCGACCTTCGCGCTCGCGGCCGGTGCCGGCGGCGGCGGCGGCTCGAAGCGCGCCGAGGGCTTGCCGGCGATGTCGCTCGGCACCGGGTCCGAGAGCGAGGGTGCTCCGGCCTTCGGCGCGGGTGCGACGGGCTTGCCCTCGACGACGGGCCTGCCGTCGGCGGAGAGCCGCCCTGGGGCGCTCGGCGTGGAGGAAGGTGCAGGCGGAGCGGATGCGGCCGCGCTCTCGCTTGCGGGAGCCGTCGCGGGCGCCGTCGGGGGCGCGGGCGCCCGCGCCGCGATGGGCTCCGGCGCGGTCGGGGCGGCCGGTGCGGGTTTCGCAGCCGGCACCGCGGGCGGCGCCATCGCCGTCGCGGCGCCCGCCTGCTTCAGGTCGAGCACGATCCGCGGCGGGTTCGCGAGCACCATCTCGGAGATCTCGACGTTGCTCCGGGTCAGGTCCACCGAGATCGTCGAGCCCTGCTGGGAGGGCTCCACGCGCACGCCCTTCACGAGCGGGCTCTTCGAGGCCACGTGGCGCGCGGCGCTGTCGGCCGCGAGCTGGATCTGGAGCTGCGAGCCGCCGGCCCCGGGCGGCGTCAGGCGATAGGAGGCCTCGGCATCGAGCTCGAGCACGATGCGGGTGTGGTCCTCGTGGGTGCCGACACGCACCTGCGACAGGTGCGCGGCGTCGGCGACGACCGGCGCGGCGCCGAGCGCCAGCGCGAGCAGCGCCAGGAACGAGGAACGCGGAACCGACTGGATCGAACCGGGCTTCCGGCACGCCATGGCTGGATGGACCCCCTTGGTGCAAGTCTCGACCGTTCTCGTCGGCGGGACGCGCGCTTCGCTGGAGCCCTTTCGCATCCGTGAAGGCGCAGCGCCTGCGCAGACCCGCCCTGGATCACACGCTCGTTCGGGGGGAACCGGTCCGGCGGTGGGGGCTGGCGGCTCGGTCCGGCGGGCTCCCGGAAGGATCGGAGGAGCCACCGGCGTGCCGCCAGGACGGCCGGACGCGCGCACCGTACCACGACGCCCCGGTGTCGTCGATGCAATCCGTCCGGCCCGGCACCCTCCGCGCGTCGGCTCGCAGGGCCCGGACGAGCCGGCCGGAGTGATTTGCGAACACGTTCCCTTCACTGGAAAGCGTAATCGTGTCGGCCGCTTGCGCCGGAGCCGCGCGCGGCTCGCAGCCGTCACGCTTCGAAGCGGATCTCGAGCACGCCGCGGCGCAGGCTCGCGGCGCCGAGCCGGCGCCCGGCGACCGAGGCCGGCAGCGCGATCCGGCGCAGGGCGTCGCGCACCCGCAGGTGCAGGTCCTCGCCGTGGAGCGTCACCTCGAGCTCCTCCTTGCTGGCGCCGGGCAGATCGATCTCGAGCAGCGTGCTCGGGCCCACCCGCCGCCAGCGCAGGGGGCGCCCCCGGCGCAGGAGCGCCGCCGGGTCGCGCTCGCCGTAGACCTCGCGCGCAAGCGCACGCAGCGCCCCGGGCCCGATCCGCTCGCTCGGCGCGAGGCGCGCGCGCAGGGTCGGGATCGGGAAGGCAGCCTCGATCGAGGCCAGCTCCTCGCGCTCGCGCGCGGCCCAGCGCGCGAACCAGCCGCCCTGCGACGCCTCGGGCAGGAGCCGGTTCACGATCACCGCGTCGGTGGCGACCCCGTAGAGGCAGAGGTAGGCGAAGGAGCGGCGGGTCTCGTCGACGACCACGCGCGCGGCGTTGGTCACGAGCCGCGCCGTCGTGCGGTCGCCGTCGAGCAGGATCTGGCGCACGTCGTCGACGTCGCGGTAGAGGCGCTCGAAGGCGGCGAAGACCTCGTCGCCCGGGATCACCCCGCGCAGGCCCACGCCGGCGACGAGCGGGCGCGCGAGACGCGCGAGCCTGCGCTCGAGGTCGAAGAAGCGGTCCATGAAGATCGAGAGCGCATCCGGGAAGCGCAGCATCCGGAGCGTCGCACCGGTCGGCGCGCAGTCGACCACGCACACGTCGAAGTCGCCGAGCGCCTCCACCTCCCGGATCGCGCGCAGGGCCACGAGCTCCTCGAGCCCCGGCACGACCAGCAGCTCCTCGGCCACCAGCTCGTCGGCTCCGCTGCGCAGGAGGTGCGCCAGCCAGGCCTGGATCTCCGACCAGGAGCGCTCGATCTCGTCGAGGACCGAGACCTCCTGCGCCACCACGCCCGGCGCGACCTCGACCGGCCGCGCACCGATCGGGCGCCCGAAGGCGTCGCCGAGGCTGTGGGCGGGGTCGGTCGAGAGCAGGAAGACCCGGTGGCCGTGCGCGGCCGCGCCGAGCGCCGCCGCCGCCGAGAGCGTGGTCTTGCCGACCCCTCCCTTCCCGGTGTGGACGACGACGCGCACGGCCTACGCGCCCTCGGCCGCCGGCGCGAGCCGCACCACCAGGCGCCCGGCGTCGAGCCGCGCGCTGGCGAGCGAGAGCCGCGCGAGCCGGCGGGGAAGCGGGATCGCCCGGCGCAACGCCCCGGCGCGCACGAGGAGCGCGTCGTCGAGCTTCGCCACGTCGAGCTCCTCGCGCCGTGCGTTGGGCAGGGGCAGCTCCACGGCGAAGGCGCCCTGGGCGTCGGCGCGGCGCGCGAAGCGCAGGCGCGGAGGGTCGGCGAGGCGGGCCGCGGGGTCGCCGCCGCACGAGCCCTCGCGGGCCCCCGGCGTCCCCCCCGGAGCAGCGGGCGCGCCGTAGAGCGCGGCGCCGTGGGCCGCGAGCGCGTCCACCCCCACGACCTCGTCGGGCGCGAGGGGCGCGCGCAGGACCGGGAGGCCCGGGAAGAGCTCCTCCACCTCGGCGAGCCGCTCGGCGTGGACGCGCGCCCAGTCGGCGAAGCCGGGCTCGGCCGCGGCCTCGGGCGGCAGCAGGCGGTTCATGACCAGCGCATCGCAGCCGAGCTCGAAGAGACAGAGATCCGTGTGGGCGCGAACCGCCTCGTCGATCACCATGCGCTCGGGCGTGGCGACGAGCCGGATCGTCGTCAGCGGATCGAGGAGGCGGGCACGGATCGTGGCGAGGCGCTCGTAGAGGAGCGCCTCGAGCTCGCGGAAGACGCCGGCATCGGGGAGCGGCACCGGCAGCACGGCACGCGCCAGCGGCGTGATGCTGGCCGCGAAGGCGCGCTGGAGCCGGAGCACGACGCGCAGCCCGCGGGTGGCGACCTCGGGCAGCGTCACGAGGCGCAGCGTCGCACCGGTCGGCGCGCAGTCGACGACGATCAGGTCGTAGGCGCCCGAGCCCGCGTGCTGCTCGACGGCGAGCAGCGCCGCCATCTCCTCGGCGCCCGGCAGGAGCGCCAGCTCGTCGGCGACCACGGCCTCGATGCCCTGGTGGCGGAAGAGGGCGGTCAGGTAGTCGCGGATCGAACCCCAGTGGCGCTCCATCTCGGCACGCGGGTCGACCTCGACGGCCTCGAGCGGGGCGGCCCCGCGCGCACCGGCCGTGCGCGGCTCCGCACCGAGCCGCACCCCGAGCACGTCGCCCAGGCTGTGCGCAGGGTCGGCGGAGAGGACCAGCGTCCGCTTGCCCCGGCGCGCGGCGAGCGCCGCGGTGGCGGCCGCCGTCGTGGTCTTGCCGACGCCCCCCTTGCCGGTGAAGAACACCACCCGCGTCGTGCTTCGCGAGGACGGCACGCGCGGAAGGTATCCGACCCCGCTGGCAGGGCCCTAGGCGGCGACGATGCCTCCTTCGGGCGCGGGCGGCAGCGGGCGGACGCGGGCCGGGGCGGGGGTCGGGCCGGCGAACGGGCCCGCCGTCCAGCGGTGCCCGCAGCGACCACACTCGCCGAGCAGCCACAGGCCGCCGTCGAAGGCCTCGTCGGAGGCGATCTCGTCGGAGCCGCAGAGATCGCATTGGGGAACGCTGGCGGCAGGGCGGGCTCGGGGGACCCGAGTCTGGGCATGTGCCATGGGTGTCTCCTTCCGCATCGAGGAGAACCCGGCGCCGTGACAGGCACGGTCACACGCGCCGGAGACCCACCAGGGGCACCGCACGGCGCGCCTCAATCCCTCGGAATCAGGTGCCCGAGCCCGTGCTTCGCGATCCGGTGGCGCAGGGTGCCGCGTGGGAGGCCGAGACGGCGGGCGGCGCGAGCGACGTTGCCGCCGGTCGCGCGGAGCGCGGCCGCGATGCGGGTGGCGTCGGGGCCGGCGAGCGGCGCCGGGACCTGGTCGTGGGTCTCGGCGACGCGGTCCCACGATCCGCCGCGGCGCGCCGCGAGAGCACCGTCGAGATCCGCGGCGTCGAGGACCGGGCCGGCGCCGAGCGCGAGCAGGCGTTCGACCAGGTTCGCGAGCTCGCGCACGTTGCCGGGCCAGTCGTGGGCCGCGAGCGCCGCCAGGAAGGCGGGCGTGGCACGCGGCGCCGCGCAGCCGGCGCGGCACGCGGCCTCGCCCGAAAGATGCTCGACGAGCGCCGGAAGGTCGTCCGGCCGCGCGCGCAGGGGCGGCAGCTCGAGCTCGACGACCTGGAGCCGGTAGTAGAGATCGGCGCGGAAGCCGCCCTCGCCGACCGCGCGCCGGAGGTCCCGGTTGGTGGCGGCGACGACGCGCGCCGCGAGCGCGAGCGTGCGCCCGCCGCCGACGCGCTCGAAGGCGCGGTCCTGGAGGACGCGCAGCAGCTTGACCTGCTGGCGCAGGTCGAGCTCGGCCACCTCGTCGAGGAAGAGCGTTCCGCCGGCAGCGGCCTCGAGGCGTCCCGCGCGCGCGGCCACCGCGCCCGTGAAGGCGCCGCGCTCGTGTCCGAAGAGCTCGCTCTCGATCACGCTCGCGGCGAGCGCCCCGCAGTCGACGTGCACGAAGGGCCCGGCGGCGCGCGGCGACGCCGCGTGCAGCACCCGCGCGACGAGCCCCTTGCCGGTGCCGGTCTCGCCGGTGAGGAGGACACCCGCGTCGCTGGCTGCGATCCGGCGCAGCGCGCGGCGCAGCGCCACGAGCGGGGCCGACGAGCCGACCAGCGCCGCGAGCGGGTCGGAGGGCGGTGCTGCGAGGGCGCGCGGCGGCGCGGCCGCCGGGGTCGGGAACATCCGGCTCCTCCCGCCCCGGGTCGGTGGCAAACCGCGTGCCAGCCCTGCCCGCCGCCGGGATCGTCCCGAGCGCGCGCTGCGGCCGCCCCCTGGTGGCTCGACGGCCGACCAGGAGCCACCAGCCCGCCGCCCGATTTCGCCCTTCTTTGGTGTTTCCTAGGCCAGGCGCGACACCCCCGCACGTAGCATCCGCCGCCGGGGCCGACGTGGAGAAGGCGGACGTGCTGCGCGCACCTGGGGAAGCCCTGGCCGGCCGGCTCGCGGCCGCGAGCACGCGCCACCCCGGCTGGGTGGCCGGGATCTGCGCCTTGCTGGCGGCCGGTGCCCTGGCGGCGTCCGGCGGCGGGCGCAGCGAGGTCGGCTACGCCGCCTACTTCGGGCCCGAGAGCCCCGAGCTGCGCGGACTCGAGGCCTTCCTCGACGAGTTCGAGACCGGCTCCGCGCTGCTGATCGTCTTCGGGTGTCGCGAGAGCCCGCGCTGCGAGCGGGTCGACGAGCCATGGGCGCTCGACTTCCTGGCGCGCCTCCACGAGGCGGCCGAGGCGCTTCCCAACGCCCGCCGCGTGTCGAGCGCCTGGACGGTCCCGGTGGTGCTCGGCCCGCTCGACGCGCGACCGCTCGCCGCACCCGGCGGCGGCCGCTTCGTCCTCGCACCGGACTGGCGCGCCCGCTTCGCAGCCGGCCTCGCCCAGCCCTCCTTCGCCGGCGTCGTGGTCGCCCCCGACGCGCGGGCCGCCGGCGTCGTCGTGGAGCTGACCTCGATCGAGAGCGAGGCGCTGCGCGCGACGGTCCGTGGTGCGCTCGCGCTCCTGCCGCGCTTCGAGCGCGAGCTCGGCGCCGAGCTCCATCTGGCCGGCGACCCGGTCTGGACGGTGGTCTCGGCGGACAGCCTGGACCGCGACTCGGCGCTCCTCACCGCGCTCATGTTCGTGGCGATGGCGGGCCTGCTCTGGCTGCTCTTCCGGGACCCCTGGCTGACGGCGCTGCCGCTGCTGGCCGTGGCGGTCGTCAGCGTCCTCGTCGAGGGAGCCGCGCAGGCCGCCGGCCTGCCGCGCACCTCGCTCCTGGCGGCGCTGCCGCCGCTGCTCGTCGCGATCGCGATCGCGGGCTCGATCCACCTGCTCGCGGCGGTGGCGCGCGCGCCCGGCGCCGCCCCGGGACAGGTCCTGGTGTCGGCGGCGCGCGACGTCGGCGAGGGCTGCTTCTGGTCGGCGTTCACCACCGCCGCGGGCTTCGCGTCCTTCCTGACCAGCGACCTCGCGAGCTTCCGCCACTTCGGTGCGTTGGCCGGGGCGGGCGTACTGCTGGCGTTCGTCGTGACCTTCACCCTGCTGCCCGCGCTCTTGTGCCTGCGCCTGCGCCGCGGCCCGCTGCGCGTCCGCCACCACCGCAGCCCGCTGGCCCGCGAGGTGCTCGCGGCGCTGTGCGAGACGGTGACGCGCCACCCCCGCTTCGTCGTCGTGGCCTCGCTCGTGGCCTTCGGCGTGCTCGGCTCCGGCATGGTCCGGCTGCGCTACGCGAGCGACTTCGGGTTCGGTGAGGACTCCTACGTGGTCCGCTCGCTGCGCGCGATCGAGGCCAACTTCCGCAAGCCGATGACGACCGACGTGGTCGTGACGCTGCCGCCCGGGGCCCACGTCTGGGAGCCACCGGCGCTCGCGCTGCTGGCTCGCATCGAGGCGATCTTCGCGGCGGAGCCCTCGACGGGCGCGGCCTGGAGCTTCCTCGACCTGCTCGAGGAGGCGCACCGGCTCGACCGCGGGGCACCGCCCGCCTCCTTCGCCGCGCTGGTGGAGGCGGCGCCGCGCCAGATGGCGCTGGTGGCCGCCTCGGAGCGCATGCGCTGGCTGTGGAACGAGAACGGGCGTGGCGGCAGGGAACGCGCGCACGTGTCGGTCGACCGTGCCTGGCTCGACGACGCCGCGCAGGGACCCTACGTGGCGCGCGTCGGCCGGGCGCTCGAAGCGCTGGCCCGCGAGCCGGCCGCCGCGGGTGCCGAGATCGAGCTCACCGGCGGCCTGCTGCTCGCCGACCGCTTCGTCGGCCAGCTGCGCGACACGCAGCGCACGAGCTTCGCAAGCGCCTTCCTGGTGGTGGCGGCCACGCTGCTCGTACTGCTCCGCAGCCCGCCGCGCCTGGTCGGCTGGGCGATTGCCGTCAACGTGGTGCCGGTGCTGGCGCTGCTCGGCCTGATGGGCTGGGCCGGCATCGGCGTCGACCCGGCCAACACGATGGTGGGCGCGATCCTGCTCGGCCTCGGCGTCGACGACACGATCCACGTCTCGCTGCGCGTGCGCGACGCGCGCCGCCGCGGCCGCTCGATGGCGGAGGCCGTCTCGGAGGTCTTCGACACCGTGGGCGAGGCCGTGCTCGCGACGAGCCTGTGCCTCGCGGTGGGCTTCTCGGTGCTGCTCTGCTCGCAGTGGGGCGGGCTCGTCTCGTTCGGGCTCGTCGCGAGCCTCGGCGTCGCGCTCCTGCTGGCCGGGGACGTGCTGCTGCTGCCGGCCGCGCTGCTGGGTGGGGCTGCCCGGGGGTGGCGCCCTTGACGCGGCGGGCGCTCGTCGCGGGGCTCGGGCTCGCCCTGCTCGCCGCCGGGCTCGCGCCGGACCCGCGCGCCTGGTGGCGCGACGCGCCGGTGGCGCGCGCCGGCGCGTGGCTCGACCCGGCGCTGCGCACGCCCTTCGCGAGCGTCCTGCTGCGCGCGGGCGGCGAGCCGCGCCTGCTCGCACCGGGCGAGCGCGTGCTGGGCGTCCACCTGCCGGGGGATCCCGGCCTGCTCGTGCCGCGCAGCCGTCCGGAGCTGCTCGCCGCGCTCGCGGCGGGCTCGCCCGGCGCGCCGGCGACCCTGCGCGTGGCCGGCGCCGCGGGCGAGCGCGAGGTGCCGACCCGGCTCCACCGGCTCGGCGCCCGCCGCGCGCTCGCCGCGCAGTGGCCCGCGGCGCTCGCCGGCGCGCTCCTCCTGCTCTTCGCCGGCGTGTGCGCGATCGGGGGGCGACACCCGGTGGCGACACCGCTCGTCGCGGTGGCGGGCTGCCTGGGCGCCGGGATCCTCGGCGCGCTCGATCTCGCCCTGCCCGCCGACGGGGGCCCGCTCGGCATCCCGGGCCTGAGAGGGCGGCTGGCCGCCCTCGCCTGGAGCCTGCTCCCGGCCGCGCTGCTGCACCTCGCGGCGCGCTTCCCGGTGACGATGCCGCGCTTCCGGAGGCCGGCGCTCGCGGCGCTGCCGTGGGGGATCTGGGCGGCTCCCGCGGCGCTCGTGCAGCTGCGCTTCGCGGACGCGGGGCTCGGCCAGAGCGTCGAGCGCCTCGCTCTCACCTCGAGCTTCCTGGCGGGCGGCATCCTGGTGGCGGGATGCGTCCGGCCCGGCCGGCGCCTCACCCCGGTCGAGCGCGCCCGCGCGCGCGCCGCGACGGCGGGCCTGGTGCTGGCGGGAGCGGGGCCGCTCGCGACCTTCGCCTCGGGGCACGCGGTAGGCTCCGGCACGGCGACGGTGCTCTCGCTCGCGGCGCTCGCCCTGCCCGTGGCGCTCGGCTGGTCGGTGGCCCGCTATCGGCTCCTCGATCCGCCCGCCTGGCTGCCGCGGACCCTGCTCGGCGGCGCGAGCGCGCTCGGTGCGCTCGGGCTGGCAGCCGCGGCGCTGCACGCAACCTCGGCCGAACCCGCGGTTCCCGTGCTCGTGCTCGGCGCGATCCTGCTGGCGCAGCTCGTGCAGCTCGCACTCGCAGCCCTCGTACGCCGGCTCGCGGGCACGCGGCCCGCACCGGAGGCGCTCGTCGCCCGCGCCGGGCGCGAGCTCGCGGCGGCCCAGGGCGCCGCGAGCGTGGTGGCCCGGCTGGCAGCGATCGTCCGCGACGGGCTCGGCGCGAGCCGCGTCGCGGTGGGTGCGGCCCCGGTCGCGGGCGGTGCGCCACCCGGGGATCTGCTGCTCCGCCGCGGCATCGGGCTGTGCGAAGGCGTGCCGGCCCGCGCCGGGGTCGCCCTCGTCCGCGCCCCGCGCGCGGAGGATCCGGATCCCCTGGCCCCCGAGCTCGCGCTGCGGATCGACGCGCGAGGCTGCCCCCCGGTGGTGCTCGCCGTGGCGCCCCGCGCCGACGGGCTTCCCTACGCGCCCGAGGAGACCGCGGCGCTCGCCGACGCCGGTCGCCTGGCGGGGCTCGCGCTCGGCGACGCGCTCGATGCGGCGCGGCTCGAGGAGGTGGTGGCGGAGCGCACCGCCGCGCTGCGCTGCGCGCTCGACGACCGCACCGCGCTGCTCACGGCCTCCGAGCGCATCCAGTGCGCATCCGACACCGCGGCGGTCGACGCCGCGGTCGAGGGCTTCCTGGCCGCGCGAGGCGGCGCGGGATCCGCACGGGTGGCAGCGGTCCTGTGTCGGCCGCCTGCGGTACGCCGGAGCTGGGAGACGGAAGCCACGGACGACGAGCGCGCGGCCGACCTCCAGCCGCAGGTCGACGCGCTCTGCGCGCTCGCCGACGTCGCGCTCGAGCGGCTCCACCTCCTCGACCGGCTCAAGCGCGAGGTCGAGCGCCAGGCCCAGGAGCTGGCCGCCGTCACCGCCGACCGCCGGCACGGCGAGTTCGTGCGGTGTGCCGCCCACGAGCTGCGCAAGCCCGGCGAGGAGATCCGCCACCTCGTCGCGGCGCTGGCCCTCGAGCTGCCCGCACCGGCGCGCCCTTCGCTGGCCCGCATCGACGCCGCCGCGTGCCAGCTCGGCCGCCGCCTCGACGCACTGCTCGCGCGCCGCCACCGCCCCGACGCGCGCCGCGTCGACCTGGCACGCCTCGTCGACGAGGCGGTGCAGCGCGTGGGCCTGCTTTGCGAGCGAGCCATCACGGTGTCGCACGAGCAGGCGCGCCTGCCCCTGCTCGGGGACGCCGTGCGGCTCGTCTCGCTCGTCGAGAACCTGCTCGACAACGCCCTGCGCGCCGCGGGCGCGCAGGGGCGGGTCGCCGTGCGCTCGGGCGCCCGCGAACCGGGCCTGGTGTGGCTGGAGGTCGAGGACGACGGCGCCGGCATCGCACCGGAGCTCGGCGACGAGATCTTCGAGCCCGGCGTCGGCGCCTTCCCGGGCGGCTGCGGGCTCGGCCTCGCGCTCTGCCGCGAGACCGTCGCGCTCCACGCGGGGGAGCTCCAGGTGGAGTCGCAGCCCGGCCGGACGGTGTTCCGCGCGCTGCTGCCGCGGCTGCCGGGAGCCGCCTCGTGAGGAGCGCGCGGATCCTGCTCGCCGAGGACTCCGAGGCGACCCGCGAACGGCTCGGGGGCGCCCTGCGCGCGTCGGGCTACGCCGTCGTCACCGCCTGCGACGGCGCCGAGGCGCTCGACCACTTCGAGCGGGAGCCCGTCGACCTGGTGCTCGCGGACCACCGCATGCCGCGCCTCGACGGGCTCGGCCTGCTGCGCGCGCTGCGCGACCGCGCCGCGGTGCCCTTCGTCCTCTACAGCGCGGGCGCCGAGCCCGAGCTGGCCTCGCGCGCCGCGCGGCTCGGCGCGACCGGCTGCCTGGCGTTCCCGTTCCGGCTCGAGGAGCAGCTCCTGCCGACGATCGCGGCAAGCCTGGCCGGAGCGCGCCGGGGCCACGCGCCTCCGCCGCGCGGGGCGGCGCGCTTCCTCGGCGTCTCGCCCGCCGCGGAGCAGGTACGCGCCCGCATCGCGCGCCTCGGGCCGCTGCGCACCACCACGCTGGTGCTCGGCGAGACGGGGGTCGGCAAGGAGGTGGTGGCGCGCGCGCTGCACGAGGAGAGCGGGCGGGCGCTGCTGCGCAGCTTCGCGGTGACCGAGCTCGCCGAGACCCTGCTCGAGGCGGAGCTCTTCGGTCACGAGCGCGGTGCCTTCACGGGCGCGGTCGCGACGCGCGCCGGGCTCTTCGAGCAGGCCCACGGCGGGACGCTGCTGCTCGACGAGATCGGTGACGCGCCGCCCGCGCTCCAGGCGAAGCTCCTGCGCGTGCTCGAGACCGGCGAGCTGCGCCGGGTGGGCGGCGGGGCCCCGCGGCTCACGGACGTGCGCGTGATCGCCGCCACCCACCGCGACCTGGCCGGTGCGGTGCAGGCAGGTCGCTTCCGGCGCGATCTCTACTACCGGCTGCACCAGGCGGTGGTGCACGTGCCCCCGCTGCGCGAGCGCCCCGAGGACGTGGCGGTGCTGGTCGAGGCCTTCCTGCGCGAGCTCGCCGCCGCGATGGCGATGCCGGAGCCGGAGCCCTCGCCCGCCTTCCTGGTGGCCTTGCGCGCCCAGCCGTGGCCGGGCAACGCGCGCCAGCTGCGTGCGGCGCTCCAGGCGGTGCTGCTCTGGTGGGACGGCCGCGCGCCGCTCGGGCCCGGCGACCTCGCCGAGGCGCTGCGCTCGCTCGCGCCGCCTGCCGGCGGCGACGGCCTGCTCGCGGAGCGGATGCTGGCGGCCTGGCGTGCGGCCGGCGGCAACCAGGAGGCCGCGCGCCGCGCGCTCGGCCTCTCGCGCGCGGCCTGGCGGCACCGCTGGCAGCGGCTCGGGCTCGAGGGCCGGAGCCGGCGCGGAGGCTGAGATGGCAGCGGAGTGGGTGGCAGTCGCGGTCTTCCTGGTGGGCGCCTCGCTCGCGCTGGCGTCCGCGCCGCTGGCGCTGGCCGAGGCCTCGCGCGACGCGGCCCTCGGCCGGGTGGAGCGCGCCTTCGAGCGCACCTTCCAGCCGCCCGGCGTGCGCCGGATCGAGCTGCGCGTCGCGCGCGGCGGGCGCGAGGTGGCGCGGCGCGCCTTCGAGCACGCCTACCGCCGCGAGGGGCGCGGCGCCCGTTCGCTCGTGCGCTTCCTCGAGCCCGGCTACCTGCGCGGGCACGCGCTCCTGATCGTGGACGCGGGCGCGGGGGATCCGCCCGACATCTGGCTCTACCAGCCCGAGGCGCAGCGGCCGCGCCGGGTCGGCGCGACCCAGCGAAGCGACGCCTTCTACGGCAGCGACCTCAGCTACGAGGATCTCGAACGCGCCGACTGGCGGCGCTGGCGGGCAGCGGCCGTCGCGTCGGGCGAGGAGGACGGCCTCCCCTGCGAGGTGCTCGACGCCTGGCCGCCGGCCACCTCGCAGTACGGCCGCCTGCGGATCTGGCGCGCGACCGGGATCGACGCCGTCGCGCGCATCGACTTCTTCGGCCGCGCGGGCGCCCGGCCCGAAGCCGGCGAGCCGGCGCTGAAGCGGCTGCGCGTCCCGCTCGCCGGTGTCGGCGAGGAGGCCGGCTACCTGCGCGTCCAGCGGATCGCGATCGAGGCGCAGGGCGGAGAGGCGCGGACGGAGCTGCGCGTCGAGCGGCTCGCGATCGATCCCGCGATCGCCGCGGGCGTCTTCTCCGCGACCCGCCTCGAGCGCGAGGGCGAGGATCTCTTCGAGCTCGCCGAGCGATACGGGCGCGAGCCGCCGTGAGGAGCCCCTGCGCGCCGCGGCCGCTCTACAGCGCCGACAACGAGGACACGCGCTCGGAGCTGCGCGCCCTCGTGCCGGCGGCCGGGGACCTCGTGGTGTGCGTGGCCGCGGGAGGTGGGCGGGCCCTGTCGCTGCTCGCGGGGGGCGCCGGGCGCCTGCTCGCGGTCGATCGCCGCCCCGAGCAGCTCCACGTGCTCGAGCTCAAGGCAGCGGCGCTCGACGCCCTGCCGTACCCGGCGCTGCGCGGCTTCGCCGGCGTCGATCCCGAGCGCGAGCGGCTCGACGTCTACGCGGCGCTGCGGGGCGGGCTCTCGCGCGGCGCGCGCCGCTACTGGGACGCGCGGCCCTCGCTCGTGCGCGACGGGATCCTCTACGCGGGCCGGCTCGAGACCTGGCTCGCGCGCTGCGCGGCCTGGCTGCGGCGCGGCGGGTGGCTGCGCTGGCCGGAGGCCTGCTTCGCCGCGGCCGATCTCGCCGAGCAGCGCGCGCGTCTGCTCGCGCGCGCCGCCGAGGTTGCCCGCGGCGAGCAGGGCTTCGCGCTGCTCATGCATCCCGTGGTCGCCTGGCCGGCGCTGCGCGACCCGAGCTTCCTGCGCAGCAGCGAGGGCAATCCCGGCCGCTGCCTGTACCGCCGCCTGGTGGCCTGGGCCGACCGCCACCTGCTGCGCGAGAGCTTCCTCCTCGCGCTGATCTGGCGGGGCCGCTACGACCCCGCCGGCGCGCTCCCGCTCTGGCTCGACCGCGAGGGCAGCGAGCGCGCGCGCAAGCGGCTCGGGTCGCTCGAGCTCCGCTGCGCCGACGTGGCCGCGCTGCCCGCCCGGCTGCCGCCCGCGCCGCGCGTCCACTGGTCGCTCTCGGACGTGAGCTGCTGGATGAGCGAGCCGCGCTTCCACGCCCTGCTCGACGCGATCGCCGCCCGGAGCCCCGTGGGCTCACGCGTCTGCTTCCGCAACCTGGCGGCCCTGCGCGGGCTGCCGCCGGCGCGGCCCGGGCGTCCCCGCCTGGTCGCGTTGCCGGGGGTCGGGGCCGCCCTCGACGCCGAGGACCTCTCGGTCTTCTACCGCCTCGTGGCCACGGAGGTGGTGGCCGCTCAGGCCTCGGCCGGCGCCCGGCGGGCGCGCAGGTACTCGACGGCGATCGGGAGCACCGAGATCCCGATGATGGCGAGGATCACGGTCTCGAAGTTCTCCTTGACGAGCGGGATCGCGCCGAAGAAGTAGCCGGCCAGCGTCAGCGAGACGACCCACACCGTGCCGCCCGTCACGTTCCAGGCCGCGAAGACGGGATAGGACATGCGGCCGATCCCGGCGACGAAGGGCGCGAAGGTGCGCACGATCGGGACGAAGCGCGCCAGGAAGATCGTCTTGCGCCCGTGGCGCGCGTAGAACTCCTGCGTGCGCACGAGGTGCTGCGGGTTCAGCAGGCGCGAGTTCGCGCTCTGGAAGACCTGCGGCCCCAGGTAGTGGCCGATCGAGTAGTTGACGGCGTCGCCCAGCACCGCGGCGACGATCAGCAGCACGGTCATCGCGGGCAGGGAGATCGGCGAGCCGTCGATCGAGGCGAGCGCGCCGATCGCGAAGAGCAGCGAGTCGCCGGGCAGGAAGGGCGTCACGACCAGGCCGGTCTCGCAGAACACGACCAGGAAGAGCACCACGTAGAGCCAGGGCCCGAGCGTCACGGCCCACTCGTTCAGGTGGGCGTCGAGGTGCAGGAACACGTCGATCGCCTGCGTCAACAGCTCGAGCACGGCAACTCCCAGGGATCAGCGCAGCTCGCGCTTCAGGATCTTCCCGGTCGGGCCCTTCGGCAGGGCGTCGCGGAACTCGACCAGGCGCGGGTACTTGTAGGCGGCCAGGCGCTCCTTGCACCAGGCGATCAGCTCCTCGGCGGTGGCCGTGCGCCCGGCCTTGAGCGCGACGACCGCCTTCACCTCCTCGCCGTGGCTGTCGTGCGCCACGCCGAGCACGGCCGCCTCGGCGACCGCTTCGTGCTGGTAGAGCACCTCCTCCACCTCGCGCGGATACACGTTGAAGCCGCCGCGCAGGATCATGTCCTTCTTGCGGTCCACGATCCAGTAGCAGCCGTCCTCGTCGCGGGTGCCGATGTCGCCGGTGTGGAACCAGCCGTTGCGCAGCGTCTCGGCGGTGGCCTCGGGGCGCTTCCAGTAGCCCTTCATGACGTTGTGGCCGCGGACCACGATCTCGCCGCGCTCGCCGTCGGGGAGCGGGCGGTCCTGGTCGTCCACGATCGCCATCTCGACGCCCCACACCGGGTAGCCGATCGAGCCCACCTTGCGCGGCTTGCCGACCACGTTGAAGCTCGCGGCCGGCGAGGTCTCGGAGAGCCCGAAGCCCTCGAGGACCGGCACCCCGAAGCGCTTCTCGAAGGCGGTCATCACCTCGACCGGCATCGGCGCGCCGCCGCACATGCACAGCTCGAGCGCCGAGAGGTCGTAGTCGCGCCCGGGCGGGTGGTGGAGCAGCGCGAAGTACATGGTGGGCACGCCGGCGAAGAGGGTGACCCGGTCGCGCTCCAGGATCTCGTAGGCCTCCTTGGGCCCGAAGCGCGGCAGCAGCGTGAAGGTGCCGCCCCGCGCGATCGTGGCGTTCTGGATGCAGGTCTGGCCGAAGGAGTGGAAGAGCGGCAGGCACGCGATCGTGACGAGGCGGTCCGGGGCGATGGGGGGCAGCAGCCGCGGCACCACGAAGGCGCAGTTCAGGAACAGGTTCGAGTGGGTGAGCTCGGCGCCCTTCGGCTTGCCGGTGGTGCCCGAGGTGTAGAGGATCACCGCGGTGTCGTCGGCGCCCGTCGCGTGCAGGGCCTCGACCGGCGCGGCCTCCTGCATCTCCTCGAGGGTGTCCTTCCCGGCGCCGCCGCCCGCCAGGACGAGCGGCACCCCGGCGTCCGCCGCGCCCCGCCGCGCGGACTCCGTGAAGAAGGGATGGGCGAGCAGGAGCTTCGCCCCGGAGTCCTCGAGGAAGTAGTGGATCTCGGGTCCGGCGGCGAGCACGTTGATCGGGACCACGACGGCGCCCGCGTAGAGGACGCCGAAGTAGGCGATCGTGAACTCGGGCACGTTCGGGATCAGGAGCGCCACCCGGTCGCCGGGCGCGATGCCCCGCGCGCGCAGCGCGCTCGCGACGCCGCGCGCGGCGCGGTCGAGCTGGGCGTAGGTGAGCGCGCGCTCGTGCAACCGGAGAGCGGGGTGCCCCGGGCGCTCGGTCGCGCTCGCCTGGAGGATCGTGCCGAGGTTCAGGGCCATGGGGGGCGCCTCCCGGCGGGCGAGCGTAGCTCCTCGCGGGATCCAGAACCCATCTCGTGAACCCGCTCCCGTCCGGGGTTCAGGAGATGGGTTCTAGGCGATTTCGCCGATGCGGCCGCGCGGGGCGTACACCTAGCCTCGATCGCGAGGGGGTCCTCGCGATGCGACCTGCGTTCCTCGTGCTGCTCTTCGCCGCTGCGGGTGCGCTCGTGCCCGCGCCCGCGGGCGCCGACGTCGTGCTGCTCGGCCGGCTCACCACCACCGGCGTCGGCGAGCAGCTCGGCGACGGCGCGCTGGCGCCCTCGCTCTCGCCCGACGGGCGCTGGGTCGCCTTCGTGTCGAGCTCCGACAACCTGGGTGTGCCCTTCAACGGCTCGACCAACGTCTACCGCTACGACCTCCAGGAAGACGTCTTCGAGCTCGCGACCGCCGGGCTCGGCAGCGGCAACAGCACGGCGCCCTCGATCAGCGAGGACGGGCTCGCGCTCGCATTCCAGTCCCTGGCGAACGACCTGGTCGTCTCGGGCACGTCGGACGTGACGGACGTGTTCTACAGCGGCACCGTCGCCCTCGGCGGGGGCGCCTTCGGCTTCGAGACCCTGCTGGTCAGCCGCGGCCTCGGCGGTGCGGCGCCGAACGGCGCCTCGCAGAACGCGTCGATCTCGGCGAATGGCCGCTTCGTGGCCTTCCTGTCCCATGCCTCGAACCTGGTGGGCTCCGACACCAACGGACAGCCCGACGTCTTCGTCGCAGACGAGAACGACGGCTTCTCGACACCCGAGCGGGTCAGCGTGACTGGCGCCGGCACCCAGATCGACGGCCCGAGCCGCGCGCTCTCGCCGAGCGCGATCTCGGCCGACGGCCGCTACGTCGCCTTCGCCGTGGACACGCCGATCTCGATCGACGGCTCGAATGCCGGCACGCTCGAGGACGTCTTCGTCCGCGACCGCCAGGCGGGCACCACGAGCCTCGTCAGCAAGAGCAGCGCCGGCGTGGCCGGGAACAGCTCCTCGGACATGGCCGCGATCTCGCCGAGCGGGCGCTTCGTCGTCTTCCGGTCGTTCTCGAGCAACCTGGTGGCGAGTCCGAGCGGCAGCCGGATCTACCGGCGCGACCGCGAGCAGGGCGTGACCGCCAACATGCCGCTGCCGCCGGGCACGGCGAGCTGCGAGGGTCCGCGCGTCTCCGATCGGGGCGACATCGTCGCCCAGTGCAACGCCCAGGCCTTCCTGTACCACGCCGGAGAGGACGCGCTCTACCAGCTGAGCACGTCGCTGACCGCCGGTCCCGGCAACGGCGTCTCCGCCACCTACAGCAGCATCAGCGCCGACGGCTCCGTGATGGTCTTCGACTCGGACGCCTCGGACCTCGTCCCGGACGACACGAACAGCTCGCCCGACGTGTTCGTGGCGGTGCCCGAGCCGGGCGTGTCGGGCGCCGGACTCACGGCGGCCGCCGCCCTGGCCGTCGCGGCCCGGCGGCGCTCGCGGCGCGCGTAGCCGGCGCGTTCCACGCACCGACCAGCGCGATCGACCTCGCCCGGCTGCGCATGCGCGCTCGCTCCGCTCGCTTGCCCCTCGCCGCCTCCCCTACCATGCGCCGCCGTGATCTCCGGCGAGCCGGCACTGCTGGGCCGCGGCCCCGAGCTCGAAGCGCTCGACGAGCTGCTCGCGGGCGCGCGCACGGGTACGGCCGGCACGCTCGTGATCACGGGCCCGCCCGGGATCGGCAAGACGACCCTGCTCGACGCCGTCGCGCGCCGGGCGCCCGACTTCGAGCAGGTGCGGATCGCGGCGCTCGAGGCCGAGGCGGATCTCGCCTGGGCCGGCCTCGCAAGCCTCCTGCTGGCCCACCCGCGCGGCGGCTCGCCGGCGCTCGCGCGCGAGATCGCGGGCGGAGCGCCGCGCAGCCGGGTGGCGGCCGGGTCCGCCCTGCACGCACTGCTCACGGGCCGGGGCGAGCGCGCGCCGCTGCTCGTGCTGGTCGACGACACGCAGTGGCTCGATCCGCCCTCCGCCGAAGCGCTCGCGTTCGCCGCACACCGGCTCGCGGCCGATCCGGTCGCGATCGTGGCGGCGCAACGCCCCGGGTGCCCGCCGTGCTTCCCGGGCGCCCGGCGGCTCGCGCTCGGTGGGCTCGGCCGCCACGAGTGCCACGCGCTCCTGCGCACGCGCCAGCCGCTGCGCGCAGACGTGGCGGACCGCTGCATCGAGCTGACCGGCGGCAACCCGCTCGCCCTGCTCCACCTGTGCGACGCGCTGAGCGCCGACCAACGGAGCGGCCAGCGCCCGATCGACGGCGTCGAGACGCTGCCCGCGCGCCTGCACGAGGTCTTCGCCGCGCGGCTCGCCGCGCTGCCGGGCGCGACGCTGCGCGCGCTGGCCGTCCTCGCCGCCGGCGCCGGCGGCGGCGACCGGCTCGCCGACGTGCTGGCTGCCGTCGGCGCCCGCGAGGCGGACCTCGCGGCCGCCGAGGAGGCGGGGGTCGCCGCGCTCGGGCCGCCGCGGCTCTCCCATCCTCTCTGGAGCGCGGCGGTGCTCGACGTCGTCGGCCCGGCCGTGCGCCGGCGCGTGCACCGCGCGCTCGCCGATCACAGCGCCGACCCGGACCGGGCGGCCCTGCACCGTGCCGCCGCGGCCGAGCGCGCCGACGAGACGATCGCCAGCGATCTCGACGCGCTCGCGCGCCGCTGCGCCGCGCGCGGGCTGCCGGCGATGGCGGCGCGTGCCTGGAGCGACGCCGCGCGCCTCTCCGCGAGCGACGCCACCCGGCTGCCGCGCGAGCTCGCGGCGGCGCGCGCGTTCCACGACGCCGCGATGGGCGGCGCGGCGGCGGCGCTGCTCGATCGCGCGATCGGCCGGCTTCCCGACGAGCGCACGCGTGCCGAGGCCGTGCTGCTGCGCAACAAGATCCGCGCCTTCGGCGAGGACGCGCGGGGCGCCGCCGTGGCGCTGCGCGCCGAGGCGGATCGCGTGCGCGACCGGGTGGCGGAGCTCGAGCTGCCGCTGCTCACCGAGGCGACGGTCGCGGCGCTGCTGGCCGCCGACGCCACGCTCGGGCTCGAGCTCGGCCGGCGCGCCGAGGCGGCTGCGGCCGGCGACGACGTGCGGCTCACCGCCGCCCGCGCGCTGCGCGGCTACGCCGCGCTGCACCGGGGCGACGGCTCCGGGGGCGATGCGATCCGCATCCTCGAGGGGCTCGGGGCCATTGCCCCCGACAGGCTCGACGACGACGCGCTCGAGCTGCTCCAACTCGCCGGCTACGGGCTGCTCGTGCGCGAGCGCTGGGGGGACGCCGAGCACGCGTTGCGCGCGGTGATCGCCTCGGCGGCGCGCCGCGGCATCGCCTCGGTGGAGGCGTTCTCGAGCGCGCTGCTCGCCGAGCTCGACTTCCGGCGCGGCCGCTGGCTCGACGCGCTGACCGGTGCCACGATCGACATCACGCTGGCCGAGAACAGCGACGCCGGCCGCCCCGGGTTCGGCCACAGCATCGCCGCGCACGTGCTCGCCCACCTCGGCGACGGCGAGGGCTGCGAGCAGCGCGCGCGCCACGCGCTCGCGGGCGCCGAGCGCGCCGGCCTCGCGAGCATCACGGCCTTCGCGCGCGCCGCGCTCGGCGCCGCGGCGCTGGCGCGCGGGGACCCCAGGACGGCCGCGGAGGAGCTGGGCGTGGTCTGGGAGATCCGCCTGCGCGGCGGCGTCGCCGAGCCGGGCGTGGTCTGGTACCACGGCGACTGGATCGAGGCCCTGCTCGGCGCGGGCCGGCGCAGCGAGGCCGCCGAGGTGGTGCGCGACGTCGCGCGGAGCGCCGAGGCGACCGGCGGGCGCTGGGCGGCCGCGGTGGCGGCGCGTGGCCGCGCCCTGCTCGGCCGCGGCTCGGCGCAGGACGCGATCCGCACCGCCGACGCACTCGACGCGCCCTTCGAGCAGGCGCGTACCCGCCTCGCCCTGGTCGAGCACGAGCGCCTCGACGCACACGCGGCCGGGCTCGCCACGGCCCTCGCGAACTTCGAACGGCTCGGCGCGCGGCCGTGGGCGGCGCGCGCCCGCGCGCTCTCGGGCGCCGCCGGCGAAGGCGCCTCCTCGCTCGCGCAGCAGCTCACCGACGCCGAGCTGCGCGTCGCGATGCTGATCGGCCGCGGCGCGACCAACGCCGCCGCCGCCGAGCAGCTCGTGCTGTCGGTGCGCACGATCGACGCGCACCTGCGCGCGATCTTCCGCAAGCTGGCCCTGCACAGTCGCAGCGAGCTGGTGCTGCGCGTCGCGACCGAAGGGGGCCGCCGCTGAGCCCGGCCTAGGCGATTTCGCCGATGCGCCAGAGCGTGTCCCGCTCCTACGGTGTGACCGGGAAGGGGAGGGCGGAATGCGTCGATCCCTGCTTCGCGGCCGGCTCGGGCTCGCCTTCGCGGCGCCGGGGGTGGCCGCACGGCCCGTCCCCGTGAGCCCGGACGGCCTGCACCGCTTCGCGTCCAGCGCCCTCGCCGGCGCGATCGCCGGGCAGCGCGTGCCGGAGCCGGGGGCGCGCGCGGGCGCGCGGGCCGCCGTGCTCGCGTTGCTGCTCTCGGCCGCGCTCGTGCCGGGTGCGCGCGCCGCGACGATCCCGGTCACGACGGCCGCGGACCCGGCGCCGGGCGGCGCGTGCGGCCTGCGCGACGCGCTCGACGCCGCCAACGCCGACGCGCCGGCGGGGAGCTGTCCCGCCGGCAGCGGCGCCGACCTGATCGACCTGCGCGGCCTCGCGGGCGTGATCCACGTCGGAGCCGGCGAGCTGCCGTTCCTGACGAGCGAGCTCACGATCCGTGGGCCCGGCGCGGACCAGCTCGCGGTGAGCGGCGACGGGCTCGTGCGCGTCTTCCTGGCGCAGGCCTTCGGCGGCGGGGTGGTGCTCGAGGGCCTGACGATCCGCGACGGCAACTCCGGCGCCAGCTCCTACGAGCCGGGCACGGGCGGCTGCGTCTACGCGCTCGGCACGCTCACGATCCGCGACGCGCGCCTCACCGGCTGCACCGCGAGCGCGCTCTACGTCGGGATGGGCGGCACGCGGCTCACGCGCGTGCTGGTCGACTCGAACCCCGGTGCGGGGATCGGCGTGGGCGGCATCACGGGCGCCGGCGCCATCGTGATCGAGAGCTCGACGGTGAGCGGCAACCAGGCGACCGGCCTCGCGCTCGTCAACGCCGACGGGCCCGGCCCGAGCGCATCGGTCTACCACTCGACCTTCGTCGACAACGGCGGCGCGAATCTCTTCGTCCCGATCTACAGCGGCGACCCCGCCGACTTCCCGCTGCGCCTGTCCCACGTCGTGCTCGCGAGCGGCGAGCCGAACGTGAACTGCGGGGGCCAGCCCGTCGTCTCGCTCGGCCACAACCTCGCGAACGACGACAGCTGCGCGCTCGACGAGCCCGACGACCTCCCCGCCACCCCGCCCGACCTGGGGCCGCTCGCCGACAACGGCGGGCCGACCGCGACCCACGCGCCCTTCGCGTACAGCGCCGCCGTCGACAGCGGCGCGAGCGCCTGCCCCGGCTACGACGGCCCGCTCGCGAGCGACCAGCGCGGCTTCGCGCGCCCGCGCGACGGCGACGGCAACGGCGAGGCGCGTTGCGATCGCGGCGCCGTCGAGGTTCCCGCGCCCGGGCCCGCCGCCTCGGCGGCAGGCGCTGCGCTCGCGCTCGCCGCTCTCGCGCGCTGGCGCTTCACGGGCAGCAGGAGACGCAGCTAGTGCCCCGTCTCGGAAGCTCGCCTGCATTCGATTGCGGCTACGGGCCGCTCGCAGCGTTGCGCTCCCTCCCCATGGCGACGGCCATGGCTCGGTCGCGCGCCTTGCGAGCGGCCCGTAGCCGCGATCTCGGTGCCCACCCAGCCGCCCGCGACGGCTCGAGACTTCGACGGCGAACTTCCGACACCGGACACTAGAAGGCTGCGATCCGCTCGAAGACCCACATCGTCGCGAGCGCTCCGATCGCGTAGGGCGGCAGGTAGGGGGCCCAGCGCGGCGCCGGGAGCGGCGCGCCGGCGAGCAGGCGGCGCAGCGCGAGGACGGCGGCGACGAAGAGGAGCTGTCCCACCTCCACCCCGACGTTGAAGGTGAGGAGCGCGAGCGGGATCGCGCGCTGCGGCAGGCCCACCTCGGCGAGCGCGCCGGCGAAGCCGAGGCCGTGCAGCAGGCCGAAGGTGAAGGCGACGACCCACGGCGCGCGCGCCGTGAGGCCCGGCCGCCCGCGCAGCCCGTGCACCCCCTCGGCCGCGACGAAGACGATGCTGAGCGCGATCACGGCCTCGACCGGTGCGGTCGGCACGCGCACCCAGCCGAGCGTCGCCGCCACGAGCGTGAGGCTGTGCGCCACCGTGAAGGCGGTGACGGTCGCGACGATGCGCCGGCCGCCGCGCACCAGGAGCAGCAGCGCCAGCACGAAGAGCAGGTGGTCGACGCCGCCCAGGATGTGCTCGACGCCGAGCACGAGGTAGGAGCGCGCCACCTCGCCGAGCCCGGCCGGCTCCGTGACGGTGAACTGCGGGCGTTCCGGCAGCAGGCGCTCGACCTGGCTCGTGCCGTCCGCGCGCTCGACCCGCACCAGCACGTCGGTGGCGCCGCCCGCGATCCCGTCGATGCGGACGGTCTCGCCGACGAGCCCGCCCGGGCGCTCGATCCGCCAGCGCTCGACGTGCGCGCCGGCGGCGAAGAGCGCCGGCGCGCGGCTCGTCTCGACGGTGCCTTCGGGGAAGCGCACCTCGGCCGCGAGGCGCAGGCTCTCGCCCTGCGCGGGGACCTTCCAGAGCACGTCGTAGCGGCCCGCGCCGGCCTCGCGCAGCTCGAGGTAGGCAGGACGGAACACGTCGGCACGGGCGGGCGCCGCCCAGCAGGCCAGCGCCACCAGACACGCCGCGCCGAGCCGGCGCGTCACGGCCGCTCCGCCGCGCCGCCGGGCGGCCCTGCGCCCGCACCCTCGATCCGCACCGTGTAGCGCGCGCGAAGGTCCTGGTAGAACGCCTCGTTCGCCTCCTGCGCCCGCTCGTGCAGGAGATCGCGCGCGACCTCGGCGCGGACCGCGTCGAGCGCCGGCCGGCGCGCGCCCTCGCGCGCCGTCACGCGCACCAGATGCACGCCGTAGCCGGAGCGCACGGGCTCCCACGCACCGGCCGGGAGCTCTGCCACGGCCGCTGCGAAGGCGCGGCCGAACTGGCGCTCCACCTCGGAGGCCGGGGCCCGCTCGAGCGCCGCGGGCAGCAGCGTGCGGTCGCCGAGGGCCCGCGCCGCCGCGCCCTGCGCGAGCGCCGCCTGCGCGCTCGCCAGCTCGCCGTCGAGCGCGGCGCCGTGCCGCGACGGATCGAAGAACACCTGCTCGAGGCTCGTGCGCGCCTCGCTCTCGTAGTCGGCGGGATGCGCGTCGAGCCAGGCCTGGAGCTCCGCGTCGGTCGGTGCCTCGGGCGCGAGCCCGTCGGCGAGGAAGCCCATCTTCTGGCCGACCCGGCGCCGGATCACCGGGTCGTCGCGGTCGAGGCCGAGCGCCACGCCCTCGCGGTAGAGCACCTCCTCGCGCACGAAGGTCTCGACCAGGCCGGCGCGCTCCGCCGCGCTCGGCCGCCGCTGCCAGAGCCGCTCGAACTGCGCCTCCAGGCTCGCGATCCGCCCGGCGTCGACCACGATCTCGCCGCCGGGCTCCGCGCCGCCGCTCCCGATCCCGCCGTAGAGCGCGAAGAGCAGCGCACCGAGCACGAGGAAGTGCAGGAGCGGCTCGCGGAAGAGCTTGCCCATGCCCACCCTCCGGCCGAGGGGCTCGCGAGGCGCCGCCTGTCGCCCCTCTCGCTCCGTCCTGGGCGAGCAGGTAGCCCCGGTGGCGGCCTCCGGCAAGCGGGCCCTGGGATAGACTCGCGCCCGTGCGCTGGCGCCTCGACGACATGCTCGCCTTCCTCGACGTCGTCGAGACCGGCAGCATGACCGGGACGGCGCGGCGCCTGCGGCTCTCGAAGTCGGTGGTGAGCAAGCGCGTCCACGACCTCGAGGAAGCGCTCGGCGTCGAGCTGCTGCGCCGCTCGTCGCGGCGCGTCGTCGCGACCGAGCGGGGCCAGGCGCTCTACGCGCGGATGCGTCCCCTCCTGCGCGAGCTCGACGAAGCCGTCGAGGAGGGCGCCGGAGAGGGCGAGCTGCACGGAGGGCTGCGGGTCACGATGCCGATGAGCCTCGGGACCCTCTACCTGGCGCGCAGCTTCGCGCGCTTCGCGGCCGCGCACCCGCGCCTCGAGCTGGCGCTCGACCTCGACGACCGCATCGTGGACCTGGTGGGCGGCGGCTACGACCTGGCGGTGCGGGTGGGCCGGCTCGCCGACTCGAGCCTGGTCGCGCGCAAGCTCTGCACGAGCCGGCGCATGGTCTGCTGCAGCCCGGCCTACGCAGCCGCGCACGGCGTGCCCGCCTCGCTCGAGGATCTGCCCGCGCATCCCTGCATCGACTACGCACACGTGCATGGGAGCCGGCTCTGGCGCTTCGAGCCGGCGCGGCGCGGCGGCCAGCCGCGCGCGGTGGCGATGCGCGGGCGCGTCGTCGCGAACAACGGCGAAGCCATGCGCGACGCCGCGATCGAGGGCCTGGGCCTCGTGCTGCTGCCCGATTTCCTGGCTGCAGAGCCCCTGCGCGCGGGTCGCCTCGTGCGGGTGCTGCCCGGCGAGGAGCCGCTGCCCTATGCGATCGCGGCGCTCTACCCGCCCTCGCGCCACGTGCCTCGCAAGCTGCGGGCCGCGATCGACCATCTGGCCGGCGAGCTCCGGCATCCGGCGCCCTGGACGCGGCCGGGCGATCGTTCGCATCCGGCGAACGCGGCGTCCGCCGGGAGCCGGCTTCCCGGGAGCGCTCCCCGGTCATAGGCTCCTGCCCATGACGAACCCGACCTCGACGAAGGCCCTGCGCACGGTGCTGCGCCCCCACGGCCGCCACTGGGTGGGCGACGGCTTCCCGGTCCGTTCCCTCTTCGGCTACTCGGAACACGGGCGGCTGCTCGACCCGTTCCTGCTCTTCGACTACGCCGGCCCCGCGGAGTTCCCGCCGACCGCCGCGCGCCGCGGCGTCGGCGAGCACCCGCACCGCGGCTTCGAGACCGTGACGATCGTCTACGACGGCGAGGTCGAGCACCGCGACTCGTCGGGCGGCGGCGGCCACATCGGCCCCGGCGACGTGCAGTGGATGACCGCTGCCTCCGGCCTCGTGCACGAGGAGTTCCACGGCCGCGAGTGGGCGCGGCGCGGCGGGCCCTTCGAGATGGTGCAGCTCTGGGTGAACCTGCCCGCGCGCGACAAGACGGCCGCGCCCGGCTACCAGGCGCTGCTCGCGCGCGACATCCCGCGCGCCGAGCTGCTGGGCGGGGGCGGGAGCGCGCGCGTGATCGCCGGCGGGCTCGCCGGCGCGCGCGGCCCGGCGCGCACCTTCACGCCGATCCAGCTCTGGGACCTGCGCCTCGCGGGCGGCCCCGTCGAGCTCACGATCCCCGACGGCTACACCTCGGCGCTCGCCGTGCTGCGCGGCTCGCTGCGCGCGGGCGGCGCGGAGCCGATCCGCGAGGCCGAGGTCGCGGTCTTCGACCGCGCCGGGACGCTCCTGCGCATCGACGCCGCCCAGGGCACGACCGCGCTGCTGCTCGCCGGCCAACCGATCGGCGAGCCGATCGTCGGCCACGGACCGTTCGTGATGAACCGGCCCGAGGAGATCGACGAGGCCGTTCGCGACTACCAGAGCGGCCGGATGGGGCACCTGTCCTGAACACCAGGGAGGCACGCCGGGGCCTCCTCCGCTCGAGACCGCGGGCGTGTCGTCGCGCCCGGATCGGCTATGCCCCGCGAGGGGGCCTCCGGGAGGGGTCATGCGCGAACGGATCGAGGTCGGCTTCCAGGCCTTCGCGTCCGACGGGAGCGAGGAGTTCGGGGCGATCCGCGAGGTACACCCCGACGGGCTCGTCGTCTACGTCGAGAACGCCGGCGAGTTCCGGGTCCCGCTCGACGCGGTCGCCGCCGTGCACTCGCAGAAGGTGGTCTTCGACTGCCGCAAGCTCGACGAGCGGCTGTGCCGGGCGATCGGCCACGCGCACGACGGCGAGCTGCCGGGGCTCTGAGCGGGCCGGCTGCGGGCGCCCGCCGCGGTCGGGCTGGAACCCTTCTCGTGGACCCGCTCCCACCCGGGGTCCACGAGAGGGGCTCTAGAGCGGCAGATCCGCCCGCGTGTAGAGCGCCTCGAGCGCGAGCCCGCGCTGCGCGAAGGCGTCGGCCGCGCCCTCGCCGCGGTCGACGATGCAGAGGACGCGGGCCACCCGGCCACCCGCCGCCGTGACGGCGTCGAGCGCCTCGAGCGTGGAGCCTCCGGTGGTCATGGTGTCCTCGACGAGCGCCACGCTCTGGCCGGCGCGGAAGCCGCCCTCGATGCGCTTGCCGAGGCCGTGCTGCTTGGCCTCCTTGCGCACGAAGAAGCCGGCCAGCTCCGCCCACGCGGCGCCACCCCGGGTCGCGGCGGCCAGCAGCACGGCCGACACCACCGGCACCGCCGCCACGACCATCCCGCCCACCGCCTCGACGCGCGGCCCGGCCGCGAGCCGCTCGAAGAGGAGCCGGCCGGCCAGCTCGATGCCGCGCGGGCGCATCATCGTGGTGCGCAGGTCGAGGTAGAAGTCGCTCTCGCGGCCGCTCGCGAGCACGACCCGGCGGCGCTCGAAGGAGTGGTGCAGGATCAGGGCGAGGAGCTCGCGGCGCTCGGCGCCGGCGGGGGCGCTCACTGCTTGCGGATCCCGAGCGCGTACTCCGCGATCAGCTTCGTGTGCAGCTCGCTCGTGCCCTCGCCGAACTCGAGCGACTTCGCCTCGAGCAGGAGCCGCCCGATCTCGTACTCCGCCGACACCCCGTAGCCCCCGAAGACCTGCATGCCGTCGAGCGCGTTCTGCACGGCCGCCTGGCTCGCCAGCAGCTTCGCCATCGACGCCTCCATCGAGCAGCGCTCGACGCCGGCGTCCTTCATGCGCCCGAGCTGGTAGACCACGTGCCGGGCCTGCTGCACGCGGCAGAGCATGGCCGTGATCTTCTGCTGGATCAGCTGGAACTCGCCGATCTTCTGGCCGAAGGCCTCGCGCTCGAGTGCGTAGGGCAGCGTGAGGTCCAGGCAGCGCTGCGCCTGGCCGACGCAGCGCGCCGCCACCGAGAAGCGGCCCATGTCGAGCGCGGCGCCGAGGATCGGGAAGCCCTGGCCGGGCTCGCCGAGCACGGCCGCGTCGGGCACGAAGGCGTCCTGGAAGTGCACCTCGGCCAGGTTGTCGCGCTGGAGCGTGCGCATCGGGAACTCGCCGATCGTGATCCCGGGCGTGGCCTTCGGGTCGACCAGGAAGGCGGTCACGCCGCGGTGCTTGCGGCTGCGGTCGATCGAGGCGACCACGAAGAAGAGCCCGGCGTGCGCCGCGTGCGAGATGAAGACCTTGGTGCCGCTGAGGCGCCAGCCCCCGTCGGTGCGGGTGGCGGTGGTCGCCAGGTTGCCGAGGTCGGTCCCGCCGCCGGTCTCGGTGAGGCACGCCGAGGTGAGGCACTCGCCGCGCGCGATCGGCGGCAGCCAGCGCTCCTTCTGGGCGTCGCTCCCGAAGCGCAGGATCGAGCCGGCGACCAGCGAGTTGCTGACAGAGACGACGCTCGCGACCACCCAGTCGACCCGCGCCAGCTCCTCGCAGATCAGGCCGTAGGTGACGACGTCGGTGAAGGAGCCGCCCCAGCGCTCGGGGATCATCGGCGCCATGAGGCCCATCGGAACCAGCTTGCGGATCAGCTCGAGCGGGTAGCGCTTCGCGCGCTCGTGCTCCTCGACGTGCGGGAGGATCTCCTGCTCGGCGAAGGCCCGCACCGTGCGGCGCACCAGGCGCTGCTCCTCGCCGAGGTCGAAGTCCATCACGCGGTCGAGGGGGTTCGGCATCGGGCGGCAGGGTAGCCTGGACGTCTGCGGGCGACTCCCCTAGGTTGGGCGCCCCGGCGAAGCCCCCCTTCGCATCGCCCCCGCCCGGAGACCGCCGTGAAACAGAACGCCGACCTGAGCCATCGCAAGCGCACGAAGACCAGGCGCTACCGGGCGAAGCTCAAGGCCAAGCAGCAGCGCGCCCGCAAGCGCATGAGCTCCGGGCACCGCAAGACCTACCGGTAGCCTCCGCCGATGGCGGCAGCGCCCGCCTTCGCGTTCCGCGTCGAGGCCCGCGCGGGCGCCGCCCGCGCCGGCGTGCTCGAGACGCCCCACGGCCCGGTCCACACGCCCGCCTTCATGCCCGTCGGCACCCACGGCGCGGTGAAGGCGATGACGCCGGATCAGGTCGCGGCGGCCGGCGCCGAGATGGTGCTCGCCAACACCTACCACCTGGCGCTGCGCCCGGGCGAGGGGCTCGTCCACAAGCTCGGCGGCCTGCACGGCTTCATGCGCTGGCCCGGCCCGATCCTCACCGACAGCGGCGGCTTCCAGGTCTTCTCGCTGCCCCGGAAGGAGATCTCGGACCGCGGCGTGCGCTTCGAGAACGAGCTGAGCGGCGAGGCGATGGAGCTCACCCCGGAGCGCTCGATCGAGATCCAGAACGCGCTCGGCGCCGACGTGATCATGGCCTTCGACGAGTGCACGCCGTACCCGGCCGACGAGCCGCTCGCCGCCACCGGCGTGCGCCGCACCCTCGCGTGGATGGAGCGCTGCCTGCGCGCCCACTCGCGCGCCGACCAGGCGCTCTTCGGGATCGTGCAGGGCAGCGTCTACGAGAAGCTGCGCCGGCGCTGCGCGGAGGCGCTGGTCGCGATGGACCTCCGGGGCTACGCGATCGGCGGCGTCTCGGTCGGCGAGGGCCACGAGCTCCTGTGCCGGATCACCGCTTTCACCGCGCCGCTGCTCCCCGAGGACAAGCCCCGTTACCTCATGGGCGTGGGCCTTCCCGAGGACCTGGTGGCCGCCATCGGCTACGGCATGGACCTCTTCGACTGCGTGATCCCGACCCGCTACGCGCGCAGCGCGGTCGCCTTCACGAGCCGCGGGCGCGTGCGCCTCACGAACCGTCGCTATCGCCGCGACGGCTACCCGATCGACACCTCCTGCGACTGCGCGGCCTGCACGGGGGGCTTCACGCGCGCCTACCTGCACCACCTCTTCGCCGCCAACGAGATCCTCTCCGCGATCCTGCTCTCGATCCACAACGTGCGCTTCTACGAGCGCCTCGTGCAGCGCGCGCGGGAGGCGATCGCCGCCGGGCGCTACGAGGACTGGCGCCGCGGGTTCCTGGCCGACTACGGCGCGGAGTCCGCCGGCGACGAGCCGGGCTCCGGTGCGAGCGGCGGCTCGACGCCGCGGAAGCGCACGAAGAAGAGCAGGTCGTAGGCGAGCTTGAGCCCGCCGGCCGCGATCAGCGGCCAGCCGCGGTCCGAGGCGTCGAGCAGCGCGCCCGCCAGCAGGGGTGCCAGCGCCGCGGCCAGCGCGCGCGGCACGTTCGTGACGCTCGCCGCCGCCGCCCGCTCCTCGGGCGGCACGAGCGCCATCACCAGCGACTGGCGCGCCGGCACGTCCATCTGCGAGAGCGCCATGCGCAGGAGCAGGAAGGCGACGGCCCCCTCGACCGTCGGCATGAGCGCCGCCAGCACCAGGAACAGGTTGGCCGGGACGTGCGTGTACACCATCGTGCGGACACGCCCGATGCGCGCGGCGAGCCAGGCCGAGGCGAGCTGCGAGAAGGCCGCCAGCACGCCGGCCCCGAAGAACACGGCCCCGGCGGCCGCGAGCGAGAGGTCGAAGCGCTGGAAGAGCCAGAGCGCGAGGAGCGACTGCACGACGAAGCCGCCGCCGAAGGCGTCGAGGCTGAAGAGCGCCGCGAGCTCGAGCACGACGCGCCGCGAACGGGCCAGCGGCCGGTGGGGCCCCGGCGCCGCGGGCTTCGGGGCCGCGGGCGGCACGGCGCGGTAGAGCACGAGCAGGCCGAACGCCGCCGCGCCGTAGAGCGCGAAGCCGGCGCGCAGCGCGGACTCGAGCGACACGCCGAGCGGGCCCGCGGCGAGCCCGGGTACGCCGCTCGCGAGCGCGCCGAGGGCTCCGAGCAGCGCCCCGCCGAGGTTGTAGCGGGCGAAGAGGGCGGTGTGGTCGCGCGCCGCCGCCTGGCCGGCGAGCAGCGACTGCTCGGTCGGGGCGAACACGCTGACGTCGCCGCCGGTCGGGTTCAGGGTGCCGACGAAGGCCAGCACGAGCAGCGGCCAGAAGCCGGTCAGGACCGCGAAGCCTGCGCCGGTCGCGAGCAGGAGCAGGCTCGCGGCCCGCAGCACGGCGCGCGGCGCGAGCCGGTCGGCCGCGAGGCCGACCGCGAGCGTCAGCGCGGCCGAGCCGAGCAGCGCCGCCGTCGCGATCGCGCCGATCGCGGTGGCCGAGAAGCCGAGCGCCGCGAGATGGGCGGCCAGGCACACGCTCGCGAAGCCGTCGGCGAAGCCTCGCAGCGCGCGCGCCGCCACGAGCCGCCCGGCCACCGGCCCGGCGCTGGCCGGCAGGAGCGTGTGTCCGGGGCCCCGCACGGGGTCGATGCTACTCCGCCAGCAGCGGCCGCCAGACCGCCCCGCCCACGGGCTCGCCGGTGGCGGCCGCGAGCAGGTTCACGATCACGGCGTCCTCGGAGGCGCCCGTCGTGCGCGCCACCTGCGACACCACGCGGCCGACGCCGGTCAGCGTCACCGGCAGGTCGAGCTTCCAGGCACCCGCCTCGCGCACGAAGCCGGCCCGGAAGCCCGAGGGCAGGCCGGCGGCGTAGAGCTGGCCGAGCGCGCGCGCCGGGTCGAGGACGGCGACGTCGGCGAGCTCCACCTGCCGGGCGGCCCGGCGGTCGACGAGGCCGGCGCGCACCGCCTGCGCGGCGAGCTCGCGCGGCGGGCCGTCGCGCAGGAGCCAGACGGGGGCCTGGTGGCGGAGCGCCAGCACGGCAAGGCGCGGCCCCGGCGCGAGCGCCGCCACCTCCGTGACCGGGCCGTGCAGGGCGAGCTGCCGCAGGCGCGCCCACTCGGCGATCGACGCCTCGGAGACGAGCCCGAGCGCCGCACCCGCATCGCGCGCGACCAGCGCGCGCTCGAGCGCGGCATAGCTGCGCCGCACCTCGTCGGCCGGCCGCGCCGCGCCGAGCGCGAACGGAACGAGGAACCCGAGAGCAAGCGCCGCCGGAGGCCGCATGCGGCCGGGCGGACGAGCGGGACGGGCCGTCGATTCGAGCGCCAGGGCGGGGGCCTCCGGGCGGAGCATCGCGGACGCCCCTACCCTGCGCCGCCATGGCAGAGCGACGCGGCAGCTTCCTGACGCCCGAGCAGGTCCTCGCGCGCCATCGCGGCGGGCCGACCACGGGCGTCTTCACCGACGGCTCCTGCGAGGGCAATCCGGGCCCGGGCGGCTGGGGGGTCGTCTGGGTCGAGGAGGACCGCGTCGTCGCCGAGCGCCACGGGGCCGACCCGAGCACGACCAACAACCGCATGGAGCTGCGCGCGCTGATCGAGGCCTACAAGCTGCTGCCGCCCGACGCGGCGGTGACGATCCACTCCGACAGCCAGCTCTGCGTCAAGACCGTGAACGAGTGGGCGCCGGGCTGGGCGGCGCGAGGCTGGCGGCGCAAGACCGGCCCGATCGCGAACCTCGAGCTGGTCCAGGAGCTCTACGCGCTCGCCCGCGCCCATCCGCGCGCGAAGCTGGTCTGGATCGCGGCCCACGACGGCTCGCGCTGGAACGAGTACGCCGACGCCCTCGCCACCACCTACCTGCATTCCCCGAGCGCCTGACGCAGGCGGCCTACGCGTGGTGCGTATGGCGCGGCGAGCCGGAGGGCCTGGCGGGATGCGGCGCGTTCGTGCTCGCGACGCGCCGGGCCACGGCGAGCAGCCAGGCCGCGAAGGGCACCTGCCCGTCGTAGTCGTCGAGCTCCGCGAAGGCACGGCGCAGGATCCGGCTCGCGAGCGCCTCTGCCGCCGCGCGCCCGCGCGTGCGCCGGCCGACGAAGGCCCAGATCGAGGGCAGGCAGTCGGCGAACACCTGCTCGAAGGCGTCGCGATCGCCCGCGGCGGCGCGCTGGGTGAGATCGGTGTCGGCCGCAACCCGCACGATGGAGCCTCTGCCAGCTTCCGCACGATCGGTCAAGGATTTCCCTGGACCGACTCCGGCCATTCGGTCAGCACCCGCTCCCGCGGCCGGCCGGGGGACGCGGAGTAGGTGGCCCCGGCCCGGCGAGAGGTTCCCGCGTGTCTTGCGGGAGACGTCGTGACGGCGGCCGGTGTGGCCGGCGCACGCGGCGATCCCTCGCGCCTCCCCGGGGCGTCCGGCAGGTCGCGGACCAGGGTGGTGGAGCCGAGCGGGATCGAACCGCCAACCTCCTCGTTGCGAACGAGGCGCTCTCCCAGTTGAGCTACGGCCCCGGGACCTGGAAAACCGGCTCCGCACGGTAGAGCCGGGGTCCTGGGGCGTCAACCGAACGACCTCCGGTGGCCTTGCCGCATCCTGGGAATCCGTGCAGGCTAGGCGCATGACGATCGACATCCGCTCCATCCTGGTCCCGATCGACTTCTCCGCGAACGCCGCCACCGTCCTCGACTGGGCGGCCCACCTGGCCGAGGAGCACGGCTGCCCGCTGGTCCTGCTCCACGCCTACCACCTGCCGGTCGACTTCCAGCAGCTCGAGGGCGCCTACCTGCCCCCGGACTTCTGGGCGCAGGTGAAGAGCGACGCCGGCGCCAACCTCGAGAAGCACGCCCAGGGCCTGCGCACGCGCGGGCTGCGGGTCGAGACCGTGCTGCGCGAGGGCTACCCGGCGAGCGTGATCGAGGAGGAGGCGAAGGAGCGCCACGTGGACCTGATCGTGATCGGCACGCGCGGGCACACGGGGCTCAAGCACCTGCTGCTCGGCAGCGTGGCGGAGCGGGTCGTGCAGAAGGCGCCCTGCGCCGTCCTCACCGTGAAGGCGCGCGAGGAGAGCTGATCGGGAGCGCGGACGGGAGGCGCCGCCGGGGCGCCGGGACGAGGCCCGTCAGCCCTTCGAGAGCTGGCCGAGCCGGCCGCCGGGGTGGCGGGCGTGGTAGTCGGCGCGGGTGAAGCCGCGCGCGGTCTCGAGGCCGGTCGAGAGCGCGGCCAGCACCAGCAGCTCAGCGGCGATGCTGGCGCGCGGGGCCAGACCGAGGCCGCCGCCTTCGCGCGCGACGCCGGCGTCGAGCGTGACGTCGGCGGCCTTCGCGAGCGGCGAGTCGAGGCCGCCGGTGATCGCGATCACGCGGCCGCCGAGCGCCTTCAGGGTCGCCACCGCGGCGAGCAGCTCGCCGGTGGCGCCGCTGTTGCTGATCGCGATCACGACGTCGCCCGCCACCATCTGCCCCGCGCTCCCGTGCACGCACTCGGTGGCGTGCAGGAACTGCGCGGGCGTGCCGGTCGAGGCGAGCAGCGAGGCGCCGTAGCGCGCCAGGTGCTCGGGCTTGCCGACGCCGGTCACGTGCACGCGCCCGCCGGTGGCCTCGGCGGCGCGGATCAGCGCGAGCGCGTCGGCGTAGGACTCGGGCGCGAGCCGCCGGCGCAGGGCGCCGAGCTCCTCGAGCGCGATGTCGAAGGCGCCCGCGATCTCGGCGAGGGTCGGATCGGGGGGCGGCGGCGCCAGGACGAAGGGAGCGCCGTCGTAGAGCTCGAGCGCGCGCGTGCGCGCCCAGGCGGCGTCGGCCGGGAAGGCGCCGAGCCGTTCGACGCAGGCCGCGCCGCAGGCGTTGCCGAGGCGCGCCGCGTCCGCGAGGCCGAGGCCCTGGTGCAGCCCGGCGAGCAGCCCGCCGAGGAAGGCGTCGCCCGCCCCGGTGGCGTCGACGACCGTGACCCGCGGCGCGGCCACGATCCCTTCGAACTCGCCCGACGAGACCGCGCAGCCGATCTCGCCGTCGGTCACGACCACGGCCTGCGAGCCGAAGCGCGCGCGCAGCGCGCGCGCGAGCCCGAGCGGGTCGGCGTCGCGAGTGCCCAGGAGCTCGCGGGCGGCGCGCTTGCCGGGCTTGAGCAGGTCGGCCATCGCGAGCACCGCGTGCAGGGTCGCCTCGTCGCCGAGCGCCGGCACCGCGCCGGAGGGCGGCACGTCGAGGTCCACCACGGTCTCGAGCCCCGCCTCGCGCGCGATGCGCAGCGCCTCGTGGACGGCGGCGAGCGGCACCTGGTGCACCTCGGTGGTGAAGCGCGCGCCCCGGCGCAGGAAGTCGGCGTGGCGCGCCCGCACCTCACCGGCGGTCAGCTCCGCGGTCCCGGCCGGGTCGAAGTAGATCGCGCGCTCGCCGCTCGCGTCGAGGAAGATCTCGGCGACCGAGCTGGCGCCGCCGTCGAGGGTCAACTGGTGCTCGATGCCGGCGCGGTCCATCGCGCCGCGCAGCACGCGGCCGGCCTCGTCGTCGCCCTGCTTGCCGAAGATCCCCGTGCGCACGCCGAGCGCGCTCGCCCAGCCGAGCTGGTTCAGGATCACCCCGCCCACGAAGCTCGCGACCGAGCCGCCCCCGGCGAGCCGCAGGAGCGCCCCCTTCTCGTCGGGGCCGACGATGCGCGCCGCGCGGTGCACGCGGTCCACCACCATCGAGCCGAGCCCGACGAGCTGGAGCCGGTCGCGGCCCGGCCGGCGTGCCGAGTCGCGGCTCACACGCTTCGGAGGCCGCTCTCGCGCTCGACACCGAGCGGAGGCGCGGCCGGCGCCACGCTCACCCAGGGCGCGCGGATCGTCCGGGCGGCCTTCTCGCGCACCCGCGCGAAGACCTCGTCGAAGCGCTCGGCATCGGGGCGCGCGAGCTTCGGCGTGCCGGGCGCCACGGCGTCGCTGCGGATCACGCCGAGGTGGAAGAGCGCGCGCTTGAGGCAGGCGATCGTGCGCCGCCCGCTCGTCGAGTGCGTGCCGGAGCGGAAGTCCGCCAGCACCTCGCGGACCTGCTCCATGCGCTCGAGATCGCCGGCGCGGCACACCTGCCAGGCCCGCGCCCACTCGCGCGGCAGCGCGTTGGCCGGGCCGGCCACCACGCCCGCCGGCACGGCTCCGTGCAGGCGCCAGCGGTTCCAGTGGTCTACGAGCGTGCCCCAGGGGCCGCTGCGCGGGCGGAACAGGTCGAAGATCAGCATCGCGTCGCCGACGTAGATCGCGAACTCGCCGCGGTCGTTGAAGTGGCGCGCCGCCTTGGTGTAGTTGCCGAGCACCTTGCGCGGCGCCGAGACCTTGATCCCGCGCACGAAGTCGAGCCGCGAGAGCGCCTTCACCTGGCGCGTGCGGATGTGGGGCACCTTCGGGTCGATCGCGATGTCGGCGTTGTCGTAGAGGTACACCGGGATGCGCCGGGAGCGCGCGTCGAGGAGCTCGGCGATCTCGCGGGCCACGAAGCGCACCGGGTCGTCCACGCCGACGATCGAGAGCGGCGCCAGCACCGCGGCGTCGGCGCCGCAGGCGATCGCGAGGTCCAGGTTCTCGAGCGTCTCCTCGGGGCTCGGCGCGGTGATGCCGGCCCACAGCTCGACCTCCCGGCCGCCGAGCCGCGCGGAGCCCGCGAGCTGCGCGTTGGCCTTGGCGACCTCCTCGGCGCAGACCTGGATCACGCGCTGGCGGATCTCGTTGCCGACCCGGTCCCACTCGCCGGTGGTGCCCGCGGCGAAGATCACGTCGGCTCCGCTGCCGTCCTGGATCACGTAGCGGACGACCGCGCGCTGGTCCTCCTCGAGCAGCGCGGCGTCCTCGTCGAGGACGGTCACGACCGGAACCGAGAGGCCCTTGCGCGGATGGGTGTCTTCGACGGAACGCAGCGCCAGTCCCCCTCGTCGCCAGCGGCTCGGCCTCGGCGAGGGCAAGGATGCCAGACGCACGCGGCCCGGTCACGCGCGGAGCGCTCCGGGGCCGGCTCCGCCGGCTCAGGGTGCGGAGGCGGGATGGCCGGCCGTCCCGTTGCGCACCTCGACCCGCCAGCGCGGCCAGCCCGGCGCCTCGATGGTGTAGGAGGCCGGGAAGAAGATCGCCGGTGCGTGCTTGGCCGGCGGCCCGAAGCGGAAGCGCACGCCGCCTGCCTCGTCGATGCGCACCGGCCGGCGGCCGTCCTGGTCGAACCAGTACGAGGGCCGGCCGTTGTGGTCGAAGGGGCCCGGGTCGCGGCCCCCCAGCACCCAGCAGTCGGCGCTCCCGTCCATGCCGAGGTCGACCCGCTCGGGCTCGCCGCCGAGGGCCGCGAGCGCCGCCGCCACCTCGGCCTCGCTGCCGGCCTGGAGGAGCGCGAAGGGCGGGAGCAGCGGCATCGCGCGCTCGACCGGCACGTCGTCGCGGGTCACGGTGTAGCGCTCGCCGCTCCGCTCGTGGAACTCGTGGCGGCCGTCGGCCAGGGTGAGCTGGAGGCGTGACGGGCGGACCGGGTCGAGGATCGCCCGGCCGCTCGCCACCGGCTCCCCGTCCTCCCCGATCACCGCCACCTCGAGCACCAGCGGCTGGCTGCGGCCGGCCTGGCGGTTCGTGCGCGCGACCTCGCTGCGCACCGCCTCCGCAGAGGGGATCACCGCGACGGCGGGCCTCGGGGCGGCGGCGAGCACTGCCAGCACGCCCAGCATGACGCGCGTCACGAACCATGACGCGGGCCGGGATCCCGCTGCCTCAGCGCCGGGCGAGCCCACTGGCCCCCGCATAGCGCGCGCGGCTGCCGAGCTCGCCCTCGATCCGCAGCAGCTGGTTGTACTTGCAGATCCGGTCGGTACGGCTCGCCGAGCCGGTCTTGATCTGGCCCACGCCGGTCGCCACGGCCAGGTCCGCGATCGTCGTGTCCTCGGTCTCGCCCGAGCGGTGCGACATCACCGCCGCATAGCCGGCCGCGCGCGCGACGCGGATCGCCTCGAGGGTCTCGGTGAGGGTCCCGATCTGGTTCACCTTCACCAGGATCGCGTTGCCGACCTTCTCGGCGATGCCCTTCTCGAGGATCGCCGGGTTCGTCACGAAGAGGTCGTCGCCGACGAGCTGCGTGCGACCGCCGAGCTGCTCGGTGAGCCGGGCCCAGCCGGCCCAGTCGCCCTCGCCGAGCCCGTCCTCGATCGAGACGATCGGGTAGCGGCCGCACCAGTCGGCCCAGAACGCGATCATCTCGTCGCTCGTGAGCACGCGGCCCTCGCCCTCGAGGTGGTAACGGCCGTCGCGGTGGAACTCGGACGCGGCGGGGTCGAGCGCGACGGCGACGTCGGCGCCGGGCCGGTAGCCGGCCTTCTCGATCGCGCGGAGCACCAGCTCGATCGCCTCGCGGTTGCTCGACAGGTTCGGCGCGAAGCCGCCCTCGTCGCCGACCGCCGTCGAGTAGCCCTTCTCGTGCAGCACCTTCGCGAGCGCGTGGAAGACCTCGGCTCCCCAGCGCAGGGCCTCGGCGAAGCTCGGGGCCCCGAGCGGGTAGATCATGAACTCCTGGAAGTCGACGTTGTTGTCGGCGTGGGCCCCGCCGTTCACGACGTTCATCATCGGCGCCGGCAGGAGGGTGGCCCCGTCGCCGCCCGCCCAGCGGTAGAGCGGGAGCCCCCCGCCGCGCGCGGCGGCATGGGCCGCCGCCAGCGAGACGCCGAGGATCGCGTTGGCGCCGAGCCGGCTCTTGGTGTCGGTGCCGTCGAGCGCGATCAGCGCGCCGTCGAGCCCTGCCTGCTCGTCGAGCCCACCCAGGGCGACCCCTGCGATCGTGTTCGCAATCTCACCGTTCACGTGCTCGACGGCCCGGCGCACGCCCTTGCCCCGGTAGCGCCGGGGATCGCCGTCGCGCAGCTCGAGCGCCTCGCGCGAGCCGGTCGAGGCGCCGGACGGGACCGCGGCACGGCCGACCGCGCCGGTCGAGGTCGTGACCTCCACCTCGACCGTCGGGTTGCCCCGCGAGTCGAGGATCTCGCGCCCGAGGACCCGCGCGATCGTGAGCTTCGCCATCCCACGCCTCCCGGCCGGTGAAGGCCGCGGACCTTAGCGAACCGCGACGACGACGGGCGCGCCGTCGGGCCCCGCCGCCACCTCCGCCTCGATCGCGAAGGCCTCGCGCAGGAGCGCGGGCACCAGCACCTCGGCCGGCGGGCCGGCCGCCAGGATCCTGCCCCCGGCGAGCAGCGCGAGGCGATCGCAGGCGCGCGCCGCGAGGCCGAGGTCGTGCGAGACGACGAGCGCGCTGCCGCCGGCCGCCGCGAAGGCCCGCACCCGGGCGAGCACGTCGAGGCGGTGGCGCAGATCGAGGAAGGCGGTCGGCTCGTCGAGGAGGAGGAGGCGCGGCTCCTGGGCGAGCGCCCGCGCCACGACGGCGAGCTGGCGCTCGCCGCCCGAGAGCGTCTGCACCGAGCGCCCGGCCAGGGCCTCGATCCCGACCTGCCTCATCGCGTCATGGGCTGCGTCGAGATCGTGGCGGCCCTCGAAGCCGATCCAGCCGAGGTGGGGGGCCCGGCCCATCAGCACCACCTCGGCCACCGTGAACGGGAACGGGAAGTGCGTCTCCTGCGGCACGAGCGCGATCGCCCGGGCGCGCTCGCGGCGGCCCCAGGCGGCGAGGGGCCGCCCCTCGAGCCGCACCGTGCCCGCGTCCGGTGCCACGAGCCCGGCCGCCGCGCGCAGCAGCGTCGTCTTGCCGGCGCCGTTGCGCCCGAGCAGGCCCACCACCTCGCCCGGCGCGAGCGCGAGGTCGGCCCCTGCGAGCACCGCGCGCGGCCCGAGCCGGAGCGCCACGCCCTCGAGCGCGAGCCGCGGGCCGCTCACGGCAGGAAGCCCCGGCCGCCCTGGCGGCGCAGGAGGACCAGGAAGAGGGGGCCCCCGAGGAGCGCGGTGATCGCACCGACCGGGAGCTCGCGGCCCGGCAGGAGGGTCCGCGCCAGCGTGTCGCAGGCGACCAGGAAGGCGCCCCCGCCGAGCACCGACGCCGGCACCAGCAGCCGGTGGTCGGGGCCGAAGAGCAGGCGCAGCGCGTGCGGCACGACGAGGCCGACGAAGCCGATCAGGCCCGACACCGAGACGGCGCCGCCCACCACGAGCGCCGTCGCGAGCAGCACGAGCCGCTTCGTGCGCTCGACCGCCACCCCGAGCTGCGCCGCGCCGTCCTCGCCGAGCGCGAGCAGGTCGAGCGCGCGCGCCAGCGGGAGCGCGCAGGCGAGGCCCGCCGCGAGCAGCCCGGCGAGCGCCGCGAGGAGCTGCGGCGGCGCCGCCGCGAGCGTCCCGATCAGCCACAGGAAGATGCTCGTGCCCTCGCTCAGGCCGCCGAGCGAGGCCAGGAAGACGATCGCCGCGGACGCGAAGGCGTTGAAGACGACACCGGTCAGGAGCAGCGTCGTCGCCGAGAGCCGGCCGCGCCAGCCGGCCACGCCGAAGAGCAGCGCCGTCGCGCCGAGCGCGCCCGCGAAGGCCGCGATCGGCACGAGCCCGGCGCCCGCCCCGATCGCCGCGCCGAGGCTCAGGACGGCCACGCCGGCGAGCGCCGCGCCGCCCGAGATGCCGAGCACGAAGGGGTCGGCGAGGGGATTGCGCAGGAGCGCCTGGAAGCAGACCCCGGCGAGCGACAGCGAGGCGCCGACCAGCGCCGCCGCCGCCACGCGCGGGAGCCGGATGCGGCGCACGATGTCGCCGGCGGGGCCCGCGGCGCCGGGGTCGAGGAGCGCGCGCAGCGCCTCGCCGGGCCCGAGCGCGCTCGGCCCGACGACCAGGCCGGCGGCCAGCGCCGCGGCCAGCAGGGCGGCGAGCGTGACGAGCACCGCCGCGAGGCGCGCGGGCCGGAGCGGCGCCCTCAGTGCGCGCCCTCCACGGCGAGCCCGTCGCCGTGCAGCGCCCGGGCCAGGCGCAGGAGCGCACGGTCGAGATCCGGGCCCGGCAGCGTGACCATGCTCTCGACCACGACGACGCGGTGGCCCGCCACGGCCGGCAGCGACGGCCAGCGGCTCCAGAAGTCTGCCGCCGGCTCGGCGTCGTCGTCGCTGTCGAGCAGGACCTCGGGGGCCTGCGCAACCAGCCACTCGAGCGACGCCCGCGGCCAGGGCTCACCGAGCGCGGCACCCAGGTTCTCGCCCCCGGCCAGGCCGATCATCTCGTCGAGGAAGCTGCCGCGCCCGACCACGAAGAGGGGCTCGCGCTGGAGCACGAAGACCGTGCGCGGGCGTGCCCGGCCCGCCGTCGCGCGGCGCACCGTCCGGCGCGCGCCCTCGATCATCTCGACGCGCGCGCGCGCCGCCGCCTCGTGCCCGGTGCGCCGGCCGAGCGTCTCGATCGCGGCGAGCACGCCGTCGAAGCTGACCGGATCGCCGGCCAGCGCGAGGACCGCGACGCCGAGCCCCTCGATCCGGTCGCGGAAGGCCTCCTGCTCGACGCTCGGCACCAGCACGACGAGGTCCGGCGCGAGCGCCACCACCGCCTCGAGGCTCGGCGCGTAGAGCCCGCCGACCCGGGGTAGCGCGGCCACCGCGGGCTCGGCGCGCGCCGAGAAGTCGTCCACCCCGACCAGCGCCTCGCGCGCCCCGATCGCCACGAGGATCCGGGTGAGCGAGGGGTTGAGCGACACGATCCGCCGCGCCGGCGCCTGCACCTCCGCGCGCGCGGAGGCCCCGCCGAGGAGAGCCAGCACGAGCAGGAGGCCCGCCGCGGCAGGGCGCCCGCCCTGCGCGGATCCGATCGTCCCGATCCGCACCATGGCGGGCCACGGTAGCGGCCCGGGATCGGTGCCGGGGGCTGCGCGGCCCCCGGCACCCGGATGCGCGGCTAGCGGGCCGCGCCGCCCTGGCCGCCCAGCCGCAGGTGCGGCCGCAGCTTCTCGAGGTTCGCGGCGCCGATCCCGCGCACGTCGAGCAGCTCCTCGACGCTCTCGAAGCCGCCCCGCTCCTTGCGGGCGTCGAGGATCGCCTGCGCGGTCTTCTCGCCGACGCCCGGCAGCGCCACGAGCTGGTCGAGCGTCGCGCTGTTCAGGTCGACGACGCCCGGCCGCTCCTCGGCCACGCCGGCGCCCGGCACTCCTGCGCCGAACGCCGCCCCGAGCAGCAGCGCGGCCACGAGCTTCTTGCCATCCATCGAGAGACTCCCACGGGACCGTGGGGTGAACCGGAGCGGTGCGGTGCGCGCCTAGCGATCGCGCACGACCGCGAAATCGGCCGCGGTGGCGAGCGCCTCCTTCGCCGGACCGTCGGGAAAGGGCGCCACCGCGCTGCGCGCCCGCTCGACGTGCTCCCCGGCGCGCCGCACGGCGTCCTCGACGCCGCGGTAGCGCGCCACGATCTCGAGCGCGGGCCGGAGCTCTTCCTGCGTGACGGGGCCGGCCTCGCCGTCCTGCGCGTCGCGCCGGGCCAGGCCCTTGAGCGTGGCGGCGACCGCGGCGCGCTCGGCCGGCGTCGAGCGCTTGAGGGCGAGCAGCAGCGGCAAGGTCACCTTGCCCTCGCGCAGGTCCGTCCAGGGCGGCTTGCCGAGCACCTCGGCGCCGGCCTCGTAGTCGAGGGCGTCGTCGCGGATCTGGAAGGCGAGACCCAGCTCGCGACCGAACTCGGCGATCTGGCGCCGCTCGGCGCGCGTGACACCGCCCAGGATCGCCCCGGCCTCGCAAGCCGCGGCCAGGAGCGCTGCGCTCTTGCGGTCGATCACGGCGTAGTACTGGGCCTCGGTCACCTCGGGGTCGAAGCTGCGCTGGAGCTGGAGGATCTCGCCCTCGGCCATCAGCCGGATCGTGTTCGAGAACACCCACAGGACGTCGAGATCGCCGTCCTCGACGATCATCGAGGAGGCGCGCGCGTAGAAGAAGTCCCCCGCCAGCACGGCGCGCCGGTTGCCCCACAGCGCCATCGCGGACGGCTTGCCCCGGCGCAGCGCGGAGAAGTCGACGACGTCGTCGTGGAGCAGGGTCGCCGTGTGGAGCAGCTCGACCGCCGCGGCCACCTGGACCCGACGCGGTCCCGTGTAGCCGCAGAGCTCGGCACACAGGAGCAGCAGGGCCGGGCGCACGCGCTTGCCCCCCGAGCCGAGCACGTGGTCACCGACGGCCGCGATCACCTCGCTCTCGGAGGCGAGCTGGTCGCGCATGCTGCGCTCGACGAGCTCGAGCGACGGCGTGATGCGTTCGAGCGCGCGCGCGAAGGAGGGAGCGGAGGCCAGCGCCGAGGAGGAGGGGGGCCGCATTTGCCGCGCAGGCTAGCCACGGCGGACCGGGGCCGTCAACCCGAGAACACGCGGAAACGCCCGACATCAAACGTGAATCGGCGCCTCTCGAGGCGCCGGGATCAGCCCCTGCGCAGCCATCCCACCGCCTCGGCGACGTCCTCGACCGGCACCCGCTCGAAGGGCTCGAGCGGGTGGTGCGGGCCGCGCGGGACGAGCGCGCGCGTGAAGCCGAGGCGCGCAGCCTCCTGCACCCGCGCGTCCAGCCGCCCGACGCGGCGCACCTCGCCGCCGAGCCCGACCTCGCCGATCGCGACCGCACCCGGCGGCAGGGGCAGGTCGAGCCGGCTCGACGCCAGCGCCAACACCACGGCGAGATCAGCGGCCGGCTCACCGATGCGCATCCCGCCGGTCACGTTCAGGTAGACGTCCATGCCGAGCACGTCGATCCCGCCGCGCCGCGCCAGGACCGCGAGCAGCAGGGCGAGCCGCCCGTCGTCGAATCCGATCGCGGTGCGCCGCGCAGTGCCGTAGCCGGCCGGCGCCACCAGCGCCTGCACCTCGAGCAGCAGCGGCCGCGTGCCCTCGAGCACCGCGGTCACGCACGAGCCGGGCGCCTCGCCGCGCCGCTCGGCGAGGAAGAGCTCGCTCGGGTTCTCGACCCCCGCGAGGCCGCGCTCGCCCATCGCGAAGACCCCCACCTCGAGGGTCGAGCCGAAGCGGTTCTTGGTGGCGCGCAGCAGGCGGAAGGCGTGGCCGCGGTCGCCTTCGAAGGCGAGGACCACGTCGACCAGGTGCTCGAGCACGCGCGGGCCCGCGAGCAGCCCCTCCTTGGTCACGTGGCCGACCAGGAGCAGCACGGCTCCGGTCTGCTTGGCGAGCGCGATCAGCTCCGCGGCGCTCTCGCGCACCTGCGCGACGGAGCCCGGCGCGGAGTCGACGCGCTCGCTCTGGAGCGTCTGGATCGAGTCGACCAGCACCAGCGCGGGCGCGTGCGCGCGCCAGGCGTCGGCGATCGCCTCGACGCGGGTCTCGGCGAGCACCAGCAGCGCGTCGGGCAGCGCCGCCAGCCGCGCGGCGCGCAGGCGGATCTGCTCCGGGCTCTCCTCGCCGCTCACGTAGAGGACGGGGCCCGCCGCGGGCTTCGCGGGCGCGGCGAGGGCGGCGGCGACCTGGAGGGCGAGGGTGCTCTTGCCGATCCCGGGCTCGCCGCCGAGCAGGACCGCCGAGCCCGGGACCAGGCCACCGCCGAGGACACGGTCGAGCTCGGGGAGGGCGGTGGCCATGCGGGGGCGGGCCTCGGCGGGGACGTGGCGCAGCGGGATCGCGCCGCTCGGCGCCTCGACCCCCGGACGGGTGGGGCGCGAGGCACGGCTCGGGGCATCGGGCTCCTCCACCATCGTGGACCACGCCCCGCAGTCCGGGCAGCGCCCGACCCAGCGCGGAGACCGGGCTCCGCAGCTCGTGCAGGCGTAGTGCGAGCGCGCCTTCGCCACGCCGCGGGCCCTCCTGGATCGGGAGGCGGGAATCTAGCCGGAGCGATCGTCAACCGGTCCTGTCTCCGGCGGTTGACAGCCTCCCGGCCCTGGGACAGGGTCAACGCCCGCTGGGCAGGGCCCGCGCCCACCGGGCCTGCGTCAGCGCCCACCAGGGCAGGGCCCGCGCCCAGCCGGAGGTGCCCCGTGTTCGACCGCTATGCCCGACTCGCCGAGCGCGCCCTCGCGGACGAGCCCCCGACGCGCGACGAGGCGCTCTGGATCCTCGACGGCGCGGACGTGGCGCTGCTCCCGCTGCTCCACGCCGCCTACCTGCCCCGCGAGAAGCACTTCGGGCGCCGCGTGCAGGTGCAGGTGCTGAACAACGTGCAGAACGGCCTGTGCCCCGAGGACTGCGGCTACTGCTCGCAGTCGCGCGACTCCGAGGCGCCGATCCGCAAGTACGCGATGAAGCCGCGCGAGGAGATCCTCGCCGAGGCCGAGCGCGCGGCCCGCGCCGGCGCCACGCGCTACTGCATGGTGCTCTCCGGCCGGGGCCCCACCCTCGAGCGCACCCGCGAGCTCGCTCGGCTGATCCGCGAGGTGAAGGAGCGCTTCCCGATCGCCGTGTGCCTGTCGGTCGGGCTCGTCGACGACGAGCAGGCGCGCATCCTGGCCGAGGCGGGCCTCGACCGGCTCAACCACAACCTCAACACGAGCGAGCGCCACTACCCCGAGATCTGCTCGACCCACAGCTACGCGGACCGCCTCGCCACGCTCTCGGCGGCCCATCGCCACGGCATCGCGACCTGCAGCGGCTTCATCCTCGGGATGGGGGAGCGGAGCGAGGACGTGCTCGACGTCGCCTTCCGGCTGCGCGCGCTCGAGGTGCCCTCGATCCCGGTGAACTTCCTGGTCCCGATCGAGGGCAACCCGGTGGTGTCCGACGGCTCGCTCACCCCCGAGCGCTGCCTGCGCGCGCTCGCGCTGATGCGGCTCGTGAACCCGCGCGCCGAGGTGCGCGCCGCGGGCGGGCGCGAGGGCCACCTGCGATCGCTCGGCGCACTCGTGCTCTGGCCCGCCAACTCGCTCTTCGTCGAGGGCTATCTCACGACCCGCGGCGACGCGGTGAACGAGACCTATCGCATGATCGCCGACGCCGGCTTCGAGATCGGCGGCAATCCGCTCTACGACGCCGAGGAGCGCGAGCGTGGCACCGCCTTCCGCCTCGGCGGCGGTGGCGGTGGCGGTGGCGGTGGCGGCGGGATCCTGAAGCCCGAGATCGCCGCGCCGGTGCGCGGCGTGGCGCCGCGCGGGGCGCGGCCCTAGCGCGTGGGCGTCACCGCGGTCGCCGCCGAGGCGCTGGCGGCGATCCGCGCCCGCGGTACCCACCGGCGCATGCGCGTGCTGGCCGGCGCGCAGGGGCCGCGCATGGAGGTGGACGGCCGCGAGGTGCTGCTCTTCGCGGGCAGCAACTACCTCGACCTCGCGGCCCATCCCGAGGTGAGCGAGGCCGCCGCGCGCGCCGCCCGCGACTGGGGCTGCGCGGCCGGTGGCTCGCGGCTCATCAACGGCAACCTGACCCTCCACGAGGCGCTCGAGGCGGAGCTGGCCGCGTTCCTCGGCGTCGAGGCCGCGCTGGTCTTCGCGACGGGCTACCAGGCCAACCTCGGCGTGATCCCCGCGCTCGTGGGGCCCGGCGACGCGGTCGTCTCGGACGCGCTCGTGCACGCCTCGATCATCGACGGCTGCCGGCTCTCGCGAGCGGCGGTGCGGGTCTTCGCGCACGGCGATCCGGCGGCGCTCGACGAGGCGCTCGCCGGGGTCGCCCCCGGGCACCGCCGGACGCTCGTGGTGCTCGACGGGGTCTACAGCATGGACGGCGACCGCGCGCCGCTGGCGCCCATGCTCGCCGCGGCCCGCCACCACGGGGCGCTCGTGCTGCTCGACGACGCGCACGGGATCGGCTGCCTCGGCGCGGGCGGGCGCGGCAGCGCCGAGGCGGCGGGGGTCGCGGCGGGCGCGCTCGACGTCCTGGTCGGCACGCTCGGCAAGGCGCTCGGCTCCTTCGGCGCGTTCGTGGCGGGGCCCGCGGCGCTCCGCGAGCTGCTCGTGAACGCGGCGCGCAGCTTCATCTTCAGCTGCGCGCTGGCGCCGCCGCAGGTGGCGGCCGCGCGCGCGGCGCTCGCGCTGGTCCGGCGCGAGCCCTGGCGCCGCGAGCAGCTCCAGCGCAACGCCGCGCGCCTGCGCGACGGGCTCGCTGCCCGTGGCATCTCCACCGCACCGAGCGACACCCACATCGTCCCGGTCCGGATCGGGGACAACGCGTCTACGATGGCGGCCTGCGAGGCGCTCCTCGCCCGGGGCTTCTACGCGCAGGGGATCCGACACCCGTCGGTGCCGGAGGGCAGCGCGCGCTTGCGCATCACGCCGATGGCGACCCACGCCGAGGCCGAGATCGACGCGCTGGCCGCCGCCGTGGCCGGCGCGCTGGCGCGATGATCCCCGGCCTCTTCGTCACGGGCACCGACACGGGGGTGGGCAAGACGGTCGTCGCCTGTGCGCTCGCCGAGCGGCTGCGGGCCCGCGGCGTCGACGTCGGCGTGATGAAGCCGATCGAGACGGGGGTGGGGCCGCAGGGGCCGCTCGACGCGATCGCGCTCGCCGAGGCGGCCGGGGCCGACGACCCGCTCGCGCGGATCTGCCCGGTGCGGCTCGCGCTGCCCGCGGCCCCGGACGTCGCGGCCGCCGCCGAGGCGCGCGCGATCGACCTCGGGGCGATCCGCGCGGCCTTCGCGGCGCTGCGCGCGCGCCACGCGCTGCTGCTCGTCGAGGGCGCCGGCGGGCTCCTGGTGCCGATCACGGCCGGGTACTCGATGGCGGAGCTCGCCCGGGAGCTCGGCCTGCCGCTCCTCGTCGTGGCGCGGGGCCGGCTCGGGACCGTGAACCACACGCGGCTCACCCTCGAGGTGGCGGCGGCGCGCGGGCTGCCGGTCGCGGGCGTCGTCGTCTCGCACGGTCCGACCCCGCTGTCGCCGGCCGACGCCGCGAATCTCGGGGCCCTGCGGCGGCTGCTCGGCCCCCTGCTCCTCGGCGAGCTGCCCCCGCTCCACCCCGGCGCGAGCACCCCGCCCGGCGCGCTCGACCTGGGCCGCCTGCTCGCCGCGGCGGAGCGGGCGGTGCAAGCCGCGCGTCGAGATGCGTCATCATGACGCGAGAATGACGCAGACGGGTCCTGCGTCAGGGACGGCTGCTGCCGGCGCTCCCTCCCGGGCGCCTCAAGGGTGCGCTGCGGAGCTCCGATCCCCCCGGCGTGCCGCTCCCCCCGCCGACGACCCACACGACGGAGTCGATCTCCGAGGAGCTCGTCGTCCTCGACAACAAGATCAAGCAGTTGAAGTTCGAGTACGAGCAGTACTTCATGGGCGGCCGGCCGCGCGAGCCCGTGATGCTACGCGGCGACGTCCAGAAGATCGTGACGCGCTACTCGAACACCGGCATCCAGAACACGGCCCTGCGCTTCAAGTTCAACAACCTGTGCGCGCGCTACTACGCGCTGCGGCGGCAGTGGGACGGGATCCTCAAACAGATCGAGGAAGGCACCTACAAGCCGCACCTGTTCAAGGCGAAGCTGCACGAGCGGGAGCGGGGCGTGGAGGAGCCCGGGGGCGCTGGCAGCCACGCGAAGGCGCGTCGCGACGAGACGACCGGCGGCGGGACCGACCTGTTCGAGGCCTACTGCCGGGCGCGGCGGGAGTGTGGCGACGACCCGTCGGGCCTCACGCGCGAGAAGCTCGACCAGCTCGTCGCGCAGCAACGCGCCGCCATCCAGAAGAAGTACGGCTGCGACGACGTGCGCTTCCGGGTGGTCGTCGAGGCCGGCAAGGCGAAGCTCAAGGCGACGCCCGTGAAGGCGTCCTAGCCGGGCGAGCGGTCCTCGCCGGGATGTGACAGCGCCGCCGCCTTCCCCACCGCGGCGAGCAGCGCACCGGTGTCGACCGGCTTCACGAGGTACAGGTCGAAGCCCGCGCGGAGCGCCCGCTCCCGGTCCTCGATCCGCCCGTGGGCCGAAAGGGCGATCGCAGGTAGCGGCGGGCCGGGACGGCAGCGGACCTCCTCCATCAGGTCGAGGCCGGTCACGCCCGGCATCGCGATGTCGCTCACCAGCACGTCCGGCCGCTGCTGGTCGATGCGGAGCAGCGCCTCCGGCGTCGAGGCGGCGCTCGCCACCCGCGCGCCACCACGCGCGAGCACGGTGGCGACGAGCTCGCGCGCGTCGTCGTCGTCGTCCACCACGAGCACGCTCAGGCCCGCCAGCAGGCGGCCGGTCTCGGCTGCTGCCGCGGATCCCTCGGCCCGGCCGCTGCGGACCGCCACCGGCTCGCAGGCCGGCAGCAACACCGTGAAGCGTGCGCCGCACCCCACGCCCCCGCTCGCGGCCTCCACCCGGCCGCCGTGCAGCTCCGCCAGGTGCTGCACGAGCGCGAGCCCGATCCCGAGCCCGCCCTGGCTGCGCGACACGGACGAGGTGCCGTGCCGGAAGCGCTCGAAGACGTGCGGCAGGAGCTCGGGCGCGATCCCCGCGCCCGTGTCGCTCACGGAAAGCACCAGCTCCTTGCCCGCGCGTTCGAGCCCGACGTCGATGCGCCCGTCCGCCGGCGTGAACTTGATCGCGTTCGAGAGCAGGTTCCAGACGATCTGCTCGAGGCGATCCGGGTCGCCCTCCACGAGCCCGACGGACGGCTGCCGCGCGAAGTGGATCGCCACCTGGCGGCGCTCGGCCTCGGGACGCACCGCGTCGACCGCGGCGGCCACCACCGCCCCCATCTCGACCGGCTCCAGCTCGATGCTCAGATTGCCCGTCACCATGCGCGACACGTCGAGGAGGTCGTTCAGGAGCTGCGCCTGGAGCCGCGCATTGCGCGTGATGATCTCGAGCGCCCGCGCGCTCTGGGCCTCGTCGAGCGATCCGCTCTCGAGCAGCTGCGCCCATCCCGTGATCGCACCGAGCGGCGTCCGCAGCTCGTGCGACACGATGGCGACGAACTCGTCCTTGCTGCGGTTCACGGCCTCGGCCTCGGCCCGCGCCGTCCGCTCCTTCTCGAGCAGGCGCTGGAGCACGCTGGACGCCTCGCCGAGCCCGTGCCAGAGCTGGTCGAGCTCCTGGACGCGGGAGCGCCGCACCGCCACCGGATCACCACGTGCGAGTGCCCGCGCTGCGCGCGACGCCTGCGCGAGCGAGCGGAAGATCAGGCCGCCGAAGGCCAGCGCCGAGAGCGTGGCGGCTCCGAGGACCAGGAGCCCGACGGCCATGAGCTCGGCGAGCGAGCGGCGGATCGGGGCGTCGATCTCCGCGCGCGGGAGGCCGAGCCCCACCGTCCAGCCGCTGAGCGGTGCGCGGCTCAGGGCGGCGTGGACGGGGATCCCCTCGAGGAGGATCTCGGTCCAGTTGCCCTCCGCCATACGCTCCGCGGCCTCCTCGAAGCCCGGGCTCGGAGGACCGCCCAGGTAGCGCTCCTCGTGGCGGGTGCGCGCCACGATCCGGCGCCGCGCGTCGAGGAGGGTCACGACACCGTTCGGCGGCGGGTTCTGCTGGCGCAGGAGCGCGCTGAAGGTGCTGGCGAGGATGCGCGCGCCGAGCACCCGCTGCGCACCCTCCGGGCCGGGCACGGGAACTCCCACGGTCACGTAGAAGACGCCGGTTGCCGGATCCCGGGCGAGATCCGATGCCGCGGCGTGGCCCGTGTCCACGATCCGGCTCGCCCAGCGCCGGCGCGCCTCCACGTCACCGAAGCCCTGTGCGGTTCCTGCCAGGTCGCGCCCCGAGCGATCGCTGAGGAAGAGCGCGTGCCAGGTGGGCTGGGTCGGGAGCACCCGCGCGGCAAAGCCGGCGAAGCGCGCGATCGCCAGCTCCTCCTCGAGCGCGGCGAGGCTGCGGAGCGCGGCCATCGTGCCTTCGATGGTCTTGTCGACGGTGACCGCGATCGCCCGCGCCGTCTCGCTGTTCTGGCGGTCGGCGAGGGTCTGCTGGTGCTGCCCCGAGCGGTAGACCAGCCAGCCCCCGAAGAGCCCGAGCGGAACCGTGGCCGAGAAGACCAGGACCGCGAGCAGGGTGCGGATCCGGATGCGGGGGCGACGACGTGCCACGAGCGACCTCTCCCGGGGAGAGATCGCCGACTCTAGCCCAGGGCGGGGGGCGGCTCGGGACGGGCGTGGGCCGCGGCGACCCGCTCAAGCCGTGGCAGCCGGCCGCCGAGAGGAGCGGCAGGGGGGCCGCAGGCGGGGTCCCCTCCGAGGGGCTCCGATGGTGATCCTTGCGGCCCTGGCCGGCCTCTTCTCGGTCCTCACGAGCTGGTTCGTCGGCGGGCGGCTCGTGCTGCTCGCACGGCGTACGCGCCAGCTCCCCGAGCTGCTGCTCGGGCTCACGCTGTTCCTCGCGGGCGGCTGCTGGAGCCCGCTGGTGGCGATCGGGCGGCAGGCGCCGGGGCTCCCGGATCCGGTCCGCGGCACGCTCGTCGCCGCAGGCGCCGTCTGCGCCGTCGCCGGGATGAGCAGCCTCGCGCTCTTCAACTGGCGCGTCTACCGGCCCCACGCGGCGTGGGCGGCGGCGCTCACGGGCGCCCTCGTGCTGGCGCTCGTCGCCTGCTTCGCCGTCCAGGGAAGCGGTGCGGGCTGGGTCGACTACGCGCGCAGCGAGCAGGGGCCGTGGGTGCTGGCCTCGTGGGTCGGCGTCGCGACCTACCTGTGGGCTGCCTGCGAGGCGTGGCGTCAGGACCGGATGCAGGTGCGCCGGCGCGCGCTCGGGCTCGCTGATCCCGTCGTGACGAATCGCATGCGCCTGTGGGCGCTCTGCATGGGCGCCGCGGTCGCCGGCGCGACCACGCTCGCGATCTGCCAGGCGCTCGGGGTTCCCGTGGCCGGCACCGTCGTCGGGATGACGCTGACCGGCGCCATCGCCGCCGTCGCGGGCGCCTGTCTGCTGCTGGCCTTCGTGCCGCCGGCCGCCTACCTCGCGCGCGTGCGCCGCGCGGCCGGCATGGAGAGCTGAGATGGCCGATTCCCCCGTCTTCGAGTTCGTGTGCGGAGAGCTCGAGCGCCGCACCTCCCTGGGCCGCCTGGAAGCGCGGGGCACCGTGCGCCTCGCGCTCAAGGAGGCCGGTCTGGGCGCGGGCGTCAGCGTGCGCGAGATGCAGGTCGTGCTCGAGCGCCTGCTGCCCGGGGCGCTGGCGTCGCGCGGGATCGAGAACGGCGAGACGCTGTGCGGCGAGATCCGCAGCGGGGCGGCGCGGCTCCAGGAGAGCGCCCGCTCGGGGGACACACCCGAGGCGATCTTCGGGCGGCTCGGGGGCTGAGAGCCGGGCCCCGGCGCCTTGCCGGGCCGGATTCGCGGCCGGCTCTGGTAGGATGGGTGCGGCTGCTTCCCGCGAGGAGGGCGCCGCGTGAGAGTCCTCCGGATCCTGCTCGTCGTCGCCGCCGTCTACGTCGGGATCGTGATCGCCTTCGAGTCGCTGCTCGGCTTCTTCCAGCCCGACAGCGCGGGGACGATCGTGATCACGACCGCCGACGACGCGGGGCACCGGAGCGCACGGGTCGTCTCGAGCGTCTGGAGCGACGGCAGGCTCTACGTCTCGGCGAACCACTGGCCGCGCGCCTGGTACGAGCAGGCGCTCGCGCACCCCAAGGTCGAGGTCGCGATCGACGGCCGGAGCGGCCCCTACACGGCGGTGCCCGTCAGCGGCCCGGAGCACGACCGGCTGATGGCCGAGCACGGACACCCACTGGTGTTCCGGGTCCTTACCGGCTTCCCGCCGCGCCACTTCCTGCGGCTCGATCCGGGCTGAGCGTCGAGAGCGCCGGGGGGACCGCCCCGGCGCTCGGGTACGCTACGCCGCCATCCCCCGCTTCTTCGACACCTGGATCCGGATGACCGCGCGCTGCAGCGCCGCCTCTTCGAGCTTGAAGTCGAGCGCTTCGCTGCGGTCCTGTCGCAGGCGGTCGAGCTCGCGCTCGGCTCGGGCACGCGCACGCTCCGCCCGCGCTTCGTCGATGTCGGGGGCGAACTCGCAGGTGTCCACGAGGACCACGACGCGTTCGGCGCTCACGTCGGCGAAGCCGTCGGAGACGGCGGCCCAGCGCCGCGCCGGGTCGTTGCCGCCGCGCACCTCGAGCTCGCCGATGCGGACCGGAGCGAGGAAGCGCTCGTGGCCCGGCAGCACGCCGAAGTCACCCTCGGTGCCGGGCACGACGACGCTGTCGACCCCGCCGTCGTAGCGGACGCCCTCGGGCGTCACGATCGTGAGATTGACGGGCACGGCCTAGGCCATCCGCTTGGCCTTCTCCATGGCGTCCTCGATGGTGCCGACCATGTAGAAGGCCTGCTCGGGCAGGTCGTCGTGCTTGCCTTCGAGCACTTCCTTGAAGCCGCGGATCGTGTCCTCGAGGCGGACGTAGACGCCCGGCGTGCCGGTGAACTGCTCGGCGACGCTGAAGGGCTGGGACAGGAAGCGCTGGAGCTTGCGTGCGCGCGCGACGGTGAGCTTGTCCTCCTCGCTGAGCTCGTCCATGCCGAGGATCGCGATGATGTCCTGCAGGTCCTTGTACTTCTGGAGCACCTGCTGGACGCCGCGCGCCACCGCGTAGTGATCCTCGCCGAGCACCTGCGGGTCGAGGATCCGGCTCGTCGAGTCGAGCGGGTCGACGGCCGGGTAGATGCCGAGCTCGGAGATCGCCCGCGAGAGCACGGTCGTGGCGTCGAGGTGGGAGAAGGCCGTCGCCGGCGCCGGGTCGGTGAGGTCGTCGGCGGGGACGTAGATGGCCTGCACCGAGGTGATCGAGCCGCGCTTGGTCGAGGTGATCCGCTCCTGGAGCTCTCCCATGTCGGTGGAGAGCGTCGGCTGGTAGCCCACCGCCGAGGGGATCCGGCCGAGCAGCGCCGAGACCTCGGAGCCTGCCTGGGTGAAGCGGAAGATGTTGTCGATGAAGAGCAGCACGTCCTTGCCCTCGGCGTCGCGGAAGTGCTCGGCGACGGTGAGGGCCGAGAGGCCGACGCGCGCGCGCGCGCCCGGCGGCTCGTTCATCTGGCCGAAGACGAGCGCCGCCTTCTGGAGCACGGTGGTGCCGTCGGAGAGCTTGGCGTCGGCCATCTCGTGCCAGAGGTCGTTGCCCTCGCGGGTGCGCTCGCCGACCCCGCCGAAGACGGAGTAGCCGCCGTGCTGCTTGGCGATGTTGTTGATGAGCTCGAGGATCACGACCGTCTTGCCGACGCCGGCGCCGCCGAAGAGGCCGATCTTGCCCCCCTTCGGGTAGGGCGCCAGCAGGTCGACCACCTTGATGCCGGTCTCGAGCAGCTCGGCCGAGGTGGCCTGCTCGACGAAGGCCGGCGCCGGCCGGTGGATCGGCGCGCTCTCCTGGGTCCCGATCGCGCCGCGCTCGTCGACCGGCTCGCCGATCACGTTCATGATGCGGCCGAGCGTGGCCGGACCGACCGGGACGCGGATGCCGTCGCCCGTGTTCACCACCGCCTGGCCGCGCGTCAGGCCCTCGGTCGAGTCCATGGCGATCGTACGCACGGTGTTCTCGCCGAGGTGCTGGGCCACCTCGATCACGAGGTTGTTCTCGCGCTCGTCGAGGGCGGGATTGGTGAGCCGCAGCGCGGTGTAGACCTCGGGCAGCTCGCCGGGCGGGAACTCGACGTCCACGACCGGACCCATCACCTGCACCACGCGACCGTTGGCACCTGCCATTCTCGTGATCTCCGTTCGCCTGCGGCTCCCTGCGCCGCGTCCCGTCGTCTCGACTAGAGGGCTTCTGCCCCCGAAACGATCTCGACCAGCTCCTTCGTGATCGCCGCCTGCCGGGCCCTGTTGTACTGAAGTGTCAGCGCGGCGATCATCTCCTCGGTATTGCGCGTCGCGCTCTCCATCGAGGTCATGCGCGCGGCGTGCTCACCGGCCTGGTTGTCGAGAAGGGCCCGGAAGATCTCGACCTGGAGGGCCTTCGGGACCAACACGCGCAGCAGGCGCTCGGCGTCGGGCTCGATCGCGTAGGGGGGCTTGTCGGCACCGGCGGTGCCGTCGGCTTCGGGTGCCATCGGCAGCAGCCGGGACGCGCGGGGCCTCTGCGTCATGGTGGTCACGAACTCGCTGTGGACCAGCCAGACCTCGTCGGTCTCGCCGGTGAGGAAGCGCCGGCCGACGAGGTCTGCGATCTCGGCCGCGTGCGTGTAGTCGACGCGGGTGATGCCGGTGAAGGCCTTGGCGACCTGCCCGGCCCGCCGGCGCCGGAACAGCTCCGCCGCCTTGCGCCCGACCGGCAGGATCGCGACCCGCAGGGCCTCGCTCTCGCGCTCGGCCACCTCGGCCTGCGCGCGCTTGAGCACGTTCGAGTTGAAGGCTCCGCACAGGCCACGATCCGAGGTCACGACGACGAAGTCGACCCGCTCGACGCGCTCGCGCGCCACGAGCAGCGGGTGCTCGGCGCCGGCAGCCGCCACCTCGCGCAGCGTCTCGCGCATCCGGTCCGCGTAGGGGCGCGCCGACTCGATGGCGATCTGGGCGCGGCGCAGCTTCGCGGCCGCGACCATCCGCATCGCGCGCGTGATCTGCTGCGTCTTCTTGACGCTCGTGATCCGGCGCCGGATGTCCTTGAGGCTCGGCATCGGCTACGCGGCGGCCTCGCGGCGGGTCGGGGCGAAGACCCTCCCGAAGGCATCGAGCGCCAGCTCGAGCTTCTTGCGGGTGTCGTCCTCGAGCTTCCCGCTGCTCTTGATCGCGGCCAGGATCTCGGGGTGCTCGCTGCGCACGTAGGCGAGCATCTCGCGCTCGTAGCGGCCGATGTCGGAGACCGGGTACTCGCGCACCCAGGAGGCCCGGCCCTCCGGCGGCGTGGCCGAGAAGATCGAGACGACCTGCTCCTCCATGGGCATCGGCTGGTACTGGGGCTGCTTCAGCATCTCGGTGAGCCGCTCGCCGTTCGCGAGCTGCTCCTGGGTGGCCTTGTCGAGGTCGGAGCCGAACTGCGCGAAGGCGGCCATCTCGCGGTACTGGGCGAGGTTCAGCTTGAGCTTGCCCGCCACCGTCTTCATGGCCTTGGTCTGGGCCGCACCGCCCACGCGTGACACCGAGATGCCGACGTTCACGGCGGGCCGGATGCCCGAGTTGAAGAGATCCGTCTCGAGGAAGATCTGGCCGTCCGTGATCGAGATCACGTTGGTCGGGATGTAGGCCGAGACGTCGCCGGCCTGGGTCTCGATGATCGGCAGCGCCGTCAGGCTCCCGCCGCCGAGCTCGTCGCTCATCTTGGCCGCGCGCTCGAGCAGCCGGCTGTGGACGTAGAAGACGTCGCCCGGGTACGCCTCGCGGCCCGGCGGGCGGCGCAGCAGGAGCGAGAGCTGGCGATAGGCGACGGCCTGTTTCGAGAGGTCGTCGTAGATGATGAGCGCGTGCTTGCCGTTGTCGCGGAACCACTCCCCCATCGCGCAGCCCGAGTAGGGCGAGATGTACTGGAGGGGCGCCGATTCGCTGGCCGTCGCCGCCACCACGATCGTGTACTCCATGGCGCCGAACTGGGTCAGCTTCTCGACCACCTGGGCCACGGTCGACTGCTTCTGGCCGGTGGCGACGTAGATGCAGAAGACGTCGCCGCCCTTCTGGTTGATGATCGTGTCGATGGCGATCGCCGTCTTGCCGGTCTGGCGATCGCCGATGATCAGCTCGCGCTGGCCGCGCCCGATCGGCGTCATGGCGTCGATCGCCTTGATGCCGGTGGCCATCGGCTCGTTGACGCTCTTGCGCGTCACGATGCCGGGCGCCTTCACCTCGACACGGCGGGTCTCCGTGGCCTCGATCGGCCCCTTGCCGTCGATCGGGTTGCCGAGCGCGTCGACCACGCGGCCGAGCAGCCCCAACCCGACCGGCACCTCGACGATGCGCCCGGTGCGGCGTACGAGGTCGCCCTCGCGTACGTGCTCGTACTCGCCCATCACGGCGATGCCGACGTTGTCGTCCTCGAGGTTCAGGACCATCCCGTTGGTGCCGCCCGGGAACTCGACCAGCTCGCCGGCCATCGCCTTCTCGAGCCCGTAGACGCGCGCGATGCCGTCGCCGATCGAGAGTACGGTGCCGGTCTCGGCGACGTCGATCTCGCGCCCGTAGGACGCGATCTCGCGCTTCAGGATGTCGGTGATCTCGCCCGGCTTGATGTCCAGGGGCATCGCTCAACGTTCTCCGGTGAGGCTCGCGCGCAGCTGCGCGAGCTGGGTTCGCAGGCTCCCGTCGAAGACCAGGTCGCCGACCCGGGCCACGACGCCGCCGAGCAGCGCCGGGTCGACCCGGACCTCGAGATCCACGCTCCGCCCGGTGCGCTGCGCCAGCGCCGCGCGCAGCCGCTCGAGCTGCGCGCTCTCGAGCGGCGCCGCCGACACCAGCTCCCCGCGCACCCGGCCGGCGGCCTCCTCGGCGAGGCGCTGGTAGCAGTCGTGGATCGCCTCGAGGTCGCGGGTGCGGCGCTGGTCGATCAGGAAGGAGCCGAAGTGCTGGAGGAGCGGCGAGAGCCCGAGCCGCTCGCCCACGGCGCGCAGCGCAGCGCGCCGCTCCGTGGCCGGATGGAGCGGGCGCAGGAGCACGTCGCGCAGCGCCGGGACCTGGCGCATCGCCTCGATCACGGTCGCGAGCTCCTGGCCCACCGCGTCGACCCGGTCCTGGTCGCGGGCCAGCCCGAAGAGGGCGCGCGCGTAGCGTTCGGCGGCGGCGGAGCCACGAGCGGCCATCTCAGCTCCTCGCCAGGGAGCCCGTGCCGGAGCCGGACCTTTCGATGCGCTGCACGAAGTCGTCCACCAGCCGGGCCCGATCGGCGTCGGTCACCTGCCCGCGGAGGGTCTCGCCGGCGATCTGGATCGCGAGATCGACGGTCTCGGCGCGCAGCCGCTCGCGGGCATGCCGCACCTCCTGCTCGGCGGCGGCGACCGCGTCGCGCTCGATCCGCTCGGCGGTCGCCTGGGCCTCGGCGAGCAGGCGATCGCGTTCGCCTTCCGCTTGCTGGCGTACGACCCGGCGGATCTCGTCGAGCTCGCCCTCGAGCGAGGCGGCGCGCTGCTCACAGGCCGCCAGCCGGCGTTCGGCCTCGGCGAGCTCACGGCCGGCGCTCTCGATGCCCTCCTCGATCTGGGAGCGGCGCTCGGCCAGGTAGCTCGCGATCGGTGCGCGCGCGAAGTAGACGAGCACCCCGATCAGCACGAGCAGGTTGAAGGCGTGCCAGAAGATCGTGGTGGCGCCGGCACCGTGGCCGCCGTCCCCGGCGGCCCGGGCGGCGATCGGGAGCAGCGCGGCCAGGAGCGCGAGCGCGAGCAGGCGGGCGGCGCGCATCAGGAGAGGCTCCTGCCGAGCAAGCGCTCGGCTGCCTCGCGTGCGAGCGGCGCGGCGGCACCCCGAAGCTGCGTGCGGGCGGCATCGAGGGCGGCGTCGATCTCGGCGCGCGTCGCGAGGAGCCGGCGCTCCGCTTCGCCGCGCGCGGCGCCGATCGCCCCCTGGTGGGAGCGGCGCGCCTGCTCGACGAACTGCGCGCGCTCGTGCTGGGCGGCCTGGCGAACCGAGTGCACCGCGGCGTCGTGCTGCGCGACCAGCGCGGCGGCGCGCGAGGAGAGCTCGGCCGCTCGGGCTCGCGCGCCCTCGATCCTTCGGGCGCGCTCCTCGAGCACCGCGAGGAGGGGCTTGAAGAGCAGCGCGTTCAGGAGCGGCACCAGCACCAGGAAGAGCACCAGCAGGAAGATCAGCCGCTGCGGCTCGGGCACGAGCGTGAGGCCGCCCTCGGACGCCCGCGCCGGCCCGGCCACGAGGGCGACGGCGCCCAGCACGGCCGGAGCGCGGAGGTGGCGGATCATGGCGCTGCCTCACTCCAGAGGGACGGAACGGGCCCCGGGCGCGGCTCGATGGTGCCGCTGCACGGGGCCGCGGCGGCAGGCCGGCGGGCTGCAGGGCGGCGGGATTCTTACAAAGTCGGGGAGGGGATCAAGGGCCTCCGCTCACGCAACGGGGGCCGCGGGCGCCCCCGCAGCGGGTGCCTTCACCATGTCGAGGCGGCCCTCGAAATGCGCTCCCTCGGCGACCGCCAGGCGCGGGGTGCGGATCGTCGCCGTCACGTGTGCGCCGGGCAGGACCTCGACCCGCTCGCGGGCGAAGACCTCCCCTGCCACCGCGCCCTCGACCACCAGCACGTCGACCTCGACGCGCCCCGTGACGGATGCCGCCGGGCCCACCTCGAGCGTGCCGCGCGAGGCGACCTCGCCCTCGAGCGCGCCCTCGACGCGCGCCGCCCCCCAGAACGAGAGCAGGCCTTCGAAGTGCGCGCCGGCGCCCACGGCGCAGACGGCCACCAGGCCGGCCGGCGTCGCGCCGGAACCCTGGCCGTCGGGCTCGATCGCGACCTCGGGCTCCTCGCGGACCATGCCCCCCTGCTCCCGCGGCCTCACGACGCCCCCAGGATCCGCTCGACGAGCCGGTGCAGCTCCTCGGGGCCGTAGTACTCGATCTCGAGTCGCCCCCGCGCCGCGTTGCCGCGCAGCTGCACCTTGGTCTGGAGCCGGGTCCGCAGCGCGTCGACGACGCGCGCGGTGTCGGCGTCGAGGACGTCGGCTGCCCGACGCGCCTTGCGCGCCGGGCGCACCGCGGCGCCGAGCGTGCGCGCCTCCTCCTCCGCGCGCCGTACCGAGAGCCCTTCGGCAACGATGCGGTCGCGCAGGGTGCGGCGTCGCTCGGGGCTCGCGACCGAGAGCAGTGCCTTCGCGTGCCCGAGCGTGAGCGTGCCGCCCTCGACGTCCTGCTGGAGCTCGCGCGAGAGCTCGAGCAGCCGCAGGTGGTTTGCGATCGTGGCGCGCTCGAAGCCGACGCGCGTCCCGATCTCCTCCTGCGTCGCACCCTGGGCCGCCAGCGCCTCGAAGGCGTGCGCCAGCTCGATCGGGTTGAGATCGTGGCGCTGGACGTTCTCGACGAGCGCGACGGCGAGGCGATCGCGCGGCGCGACGTCGGCGACGACCGCCGGGATGGCGGGAAGACCGGCCTGGCGAGCGGCGCGCCAGCGCCGCTCGCCGACGACCAGCTCGTAGTCGCCGCCGTCGGCCTGGCGAACCACGACGGGCTGCAGGATCCCGTGCTGCCGGATCGACGCCGCGAGGCGTCCGAGCTCGCCGGGATCGAAGACGCGGCGTGGCTGCTCCGGGTTCGGGCGGATGCGCTCGATCGCGATCACGGCCGGGCCCGGAGCCTCGGGGGGTCCAGCGGGAGCGGGAAGCGGATCGGCCGGCGCGGCGCTGGTCGGACGCGGCGCCACCGCGGCGCCCGGGATCAGCGCACCGAGGCCGCGGCCGAGGCCGCGTCGGGGAGGAGTGCTCATCGGTCTCCTTCGGGCGCCGATCCGGCTTCCAGGCGGCGCAGGATCTCCTCGGCCACGCGCAGGTACGCGAGCGCCCCCTTCGAGCGCACGTCGTAGAGGAGCGCCGGCCGGCCGTGGCTCGGCGCCTCGGAGAGGCGCACGTTGCGCGGGATCTCGGTCTCGAAGACGCGCGCGCCGAGGTGCTCGCGCACCTCGTCGGCGACCTGCCGGCTCAGGTTGTTGCGCGCGTCCATCATCGTCAGGATGACACCCTCCAGCGTGAGGCGCGGGTTCAGTCCTTCGCGCACGCGCTCGATCGTGTCGAGCAGGCGCGCGAGCCCTTCGAGCGCGTAGTACTCGCACTGGAGCGGCACGATCACCGCGTCGGCGGCGACCAGCGCGTTCAAGGTGAGCAGCCCGAGCGAGGGCGGGCAGTCGATCACGATGATCTCGAAGTCGGCGCGCACGTCGGCGAGCGCCCGCTCGAGGCGGTGCTCGCGCGCCTCGGCGTCGACCAGCTCGAGCTCGGCGCCGACCAGGTCCGGGCCGGCCGGCACGATCCGGAGGTACTCGAGCTCGCTCGGCTGGCTCGCGTCCTTGATCCCGCACGATCCGATCAGCGCGTCATAGACGTGTGTCGCCGGAGCGTGGATCCCGAAGCCGCTCGAGGCGTTGGCCTGCGGATCCATGTCGACGAGCAGGGTGCGGCGCTCCGAGACGGCGAACGACGCAGCCAGGTTCACGGCGGTGGTGGTCTTGCCGACGCCGCCCTTCTGGTTGGCGACGGCGAAGACGCGGCTTCGAAGGCGCATCCGCGAGGTTTCCCCAAGGGGACACTAGAGATCGGGGGGGCGCCCTGTTCGTACCACAGGCCCGGACGATGCGTCCAGCGGCCTGCGCGCCACCCACAGCGATCGTGATGGGCCTCCGGCCGGAACTTCGTACCGGGTGGTGCGAACGTCCTCCAGACCCGGGATCGCTGGAAGGGGATCCGCCTCGGCCGCTCGCGGCAGCACCAGCCACCCGCCTGGGGCGACCCAGCGCAGCATCATGGACACGGCCTCGATCGGCCGGGCGAGAGCCTGCGCGACGACCACCTGGTGGGCCGTGGGCTCGATCTCCTCGATGCGCCCGCGCCGTGCCTCGACGTTCACGAGACCGATCGTTCGCACTGCCGCGCGCTGGAAGTGGTGGCGGCGCTCGCGGGCCTCTACGAGCAGGACCTTGCAGCTCGGGTGGCTGATCGCAATCGGAAGGCCCGGGAATCCTGCGCCGCTACCGAGATCGGCGAGCGAGGTGGGCTGCGTCGGAAGGGCCGCTCCAAGCGCCAGGGCATCCAGGATCAGGCGCCGGGCGATGGCCTCCGGTGTCCGATGGCCGGTCAGGTTCATGCGCGAGGCCCAGCGAGCGAGCAGGTGGGCCAGGGCTGCGAGCCGAGGGGCCAACGCCTCGTCCAGCGACAGCTCGCGCAGGCCGCTCTCGAGGACCGTGCGGGCTGCAGGGGTCTGCTCGACGTGTTCCACGTGGAACGCTGACGGTGAGGCTTCGCGCCCTGGGCCGATGTTCCACGTGGAACATCCGGGGCTCCTGGGCGCGTCGTTCCACGTGGAACGTTCCACGTGGAACTGGGATCAGTCGCGGTCGCGAGAATGCGACTCGTAGCGCTTCGCTTCTTCGTACTCGGGAGCGTTCTCGGGGACCACGACAACCTGCCGGTAGCGCCCCTCGCCGACGCTCATCGTCGCGATGCCATCCACCTCGCGCAGCGCCATGTGGACGACGCGTCGCTCCTTCGGACTCATCGCCTCGAGTGCGACGGGCCGCCCGGTCTCGCGCGCACGCTCGGCCGCGCGGTCGGCGATCTTCTCGAGGAATGCCGTGCGCTGGTCGGTGTTTCCCTCCACCTCGACCACCACCCGCTTGGCATCGTCCCCACCAGCCCGGAGCGAGGCCTGGTTTGCCAGGAGCTGGATCGCGTCGACCGCGCGCCCGTCGCCGGACGCGAGCCGCGACACCGCCTGCCCACGGATCTGGACCACGATCAGTCCCTCCGCCTCGCTGGACTCGGCGATCTCGAAGGGTCCGGCCCCCATCCGCTCGATCAGGCCGGAGACGAACTGCCCGATCTCGCCAAGCGGACCGGTCGCGATCCCGGTCGACGGGCCCGAGGCTTCTGCGGGCGCCGCGTGCTGGCGTGCGCCCCGCGGCTCCTCCTCGCGGCGCGGGCGACCACGGCCCCCGCGCTCGTTGCGGTCTCCGCGCTCGCCTCGTTCACCACGCTCCGGGCGATCCCCCCGATCCCAATCCCGGTCCCTGTCCCGATTCCTGCCCCCGCGCTCCCGATCCCGTCCGCCCCGCGCTTCGCGATGCCCGCGATCACCCCGCGCCTCGCGCCCCTGCCGGCCCTCGCCGTTCGACGGCCGGCGCGAAGGTGCGCCGGCCGAGCGCAGATAGGCCACCAGCACGAACCGGGTGCCGATCCCCGAGGCCCGTGTTGCATCGACCTCGCTGATCGCAAGATCCGCCTCCGCGGCGTCGAAGAACGCAGTCGCCTTCGCGACCGCCTCGCCGCGGTCTCTTCCAACGAACTCATGGGCTTCCGACATCGGGTCGTACACGGCCTCTCCTTCTTCATCGGGCCCACACGCATGGCGCGCAGCGCCTGGCCCTCTGGGGTCATCGGGCATGGCGCGCAGCGCCTGGCCCTCTGGGGTCATCGGGCATGGCGCGCAGCGCCTGGCCCTCCGGTTCATTCGATCACGACTTTGCCGCCTGCGTCTGGAGCTTGCTCCGGCGGTTCATCCAGAGCTGCTGCGCGATCGCCAGGAGGTTGCTCACGAGCCAGTACAGCACGAGACCCGACGGGAAGGTGTAGAAGAGGAAGCCGAACATCAGCGGCATCATCACCATCATCATCCGCTGCTGCGTCGGGTCCATGCTCGTGCTCGGCGTCAGCTTCTGCTGGATGACCATGCTCGCCGCCATCAGGATCGGCAGCAAGCGCACGGGCAGCTCGAAGCCAGGGACCGTGAAGAGCGTCTCGGGACGCGACAGGTCGTCGATCCAGAGCATGAACGGCGCCTGGCGCAACGCGATCGAGCTCTGCAGCGCATAGTACAGGCCGATCATCACCGGGAACTGGAGCAGCATCGGCAGGCATCCCCCGAGCGGGTTCCAGCCGGTCTCGCGCATCAGCTTCGCCATCTCCTGCGACTGGCGGTCCCGGTCGTTCTTGTACTTCTCCTGGATCTCCTTCATGCGCGGCTGCATCGTGCCGAGGCGCTTCATCGACTCCATCTGCTTGTGCGTGAGCGGAGCCGTCACGAGCCGCACGAGCACCGTGAGCAGGATGATCGCGACGCCGTAGTTGGGGACGATCTGGTAGCTGGCGGTGAGCAGCTTGCTGAAGGCGCGCGTCACCGGCGCCATCCACGACCAGCCGAGCTGGATCGAACGTTCGAGCTGCGCGCCGATCGCCTCGAGCCGATCGGGCTCCTTCGGTCCCAGGTAGAGCTGCACCTCACGCGTGAGGGTCGTACCCGGCGGTAGCGAGGCGGGCCGTGCGAGCGACGCGAGAGCGACGTGTCCCGGATCGAGCGCAACCCAGAGTCCCCGCGCCTCGCGCGAGACGTCGGGCATCATCGCTGCGAGGAAGTAGTTGGAGTCGCCGCCGATCCACTCGACCGCCGCCGGGAACGCGCGCTCGCGCTCGGCGCCGCCACCGAAGAGCGACGACACGAGCCCGGGCGTTGCGAACGACGCGACCGGCGTGCGCTCCACGCTGCCATCGGCGAGCGCGATCAGGGCGAGGTCGCGGAAGTCCGAGCCGTCGCGTACGCGCTCCGTGAGCGCCACCGAGAACGAGGGCTCGAGCGCCGCCCGGGTGCCGTTCTCGACCTCGATCCGCAGGCGCCCGCGATAGCCCTCCTCCTCGAGCTCGATCCGCTTGCGCACGATCAGCCCGCCGCGCGCGAGCTGGAAGCTGAAGCTGCGCGGCCCTCGTTCGGTCACCTCGAAGACGGCTGTCGAGAGGTCCCCGAGGCCGAGCTCGGGGAAGGGTGTCGCGAGGGCCGGCGCGTCACCCGCAGTGGTGTCGATGAGTGCAACCGGCTGGCGGCCTTCCGCGGGCGGCGTCAGGTACCCGAGCAGCTCCCAACGCGTGATGCCGGCGCCGCGCGAGGAGAGGGTCGCGCGGACGTCCGGGCTCGCGAAGTGCAGCTCCTCGCCCTGGGCCTCGGGCGTCGTCGACCCGTCCGGCACCAGCGCCTGTCCCTGCGCCGGAGCATCGGGGGGAGGTGGCGCGCCCCCGGCGGGCAGCGCGGGGGGCTCCGCCTGCTGGACCGGCGCGCTGGCTGCCCCGCGCTCGGCGATGGCAGGCTCGGGCGCCGGCTCCGGCCGGTTCTTCGCCTCCCAGGTCATCCAGGCGCTGAGGACCAGGAACGAGAGCGCGAAGGCAAGAAAGGCGTTGCGGTCCACGGCGGCTCGCTACGGAACCGGATCGGGGCCGCCCGGATGGCCGGGATGGCAGCGGGCGAGGCGCCGGAGGCCAAGCCAGCCTCCCCGCCACGGGCCATGGCGTTCGATCGCGCTCGCGGTGTACTCCGAGCAGCTCGGCCAGTAGCGGCACGCGGGAGGCAGTGCGGGCGAGAGCCAGCGGTGATAGCCGCGCAGCAGGGCCGGGAGCCAGTACGCGAGTCGGGTGCTCACGTGGCAGGGCTCGACCCGTGGAGACGGGCCAGCATGGACTCGAGCTCCCGACCGAGCTCCTGGGCGGTGATCCTGGCGGCCATCGGGCGAGCAATCACGACGTAGTCGTTTCCTGTGGGGAAAACAACCCTGTTCTTCCGAAACCATTCGCGCAGCCGACGCCTCACGCGCGCTCGCACGACGGCCCCACCCACGCGGCGGCTGACGGTGATCCCAAGGCGGGTCGCTGCCCCACCGCTCCTCCCGCCCTGATCCGCGACGAGGAGCACGAACGACCGTGACGCCATGCGCGTCCCCTCTCGCGAGACCCGGCGGAAGTCCTTGGAGGAGCGGAGGCGGTCGGCTCGGCGAAAGCGCTCGCTCCCACCAGCGACCGTCACTTCGAGGGCGTCGAGACCACCAGGCGCTTGCGGCCCTTTGCCCGCCGCCGCGCGAGCACCGTCCGCCCGCCCTGGGTCTTCATGCGAGACCTGAACCCATGGGTCCGCCGGCGACGGATGCGACTCGGTTGATAGGTACGCTTCATGGCTCGGGATCCGTCCCTCGAGACCCCTGACGGGCCCGAACGGGAGCGGCGCAGGCTAGCCAGCGGAGGAACCCCATGTCAAGCAGCCGGATCGCACCCCGCAACCGCCACGACCCGCGCGCAAGATTGTCGTCCTCGCACCGCCGACGGCACCACGCTGCGTGGTAAGATGCCACCGCTCGGCGCGCGCGCGATCGGGCCGCTGGCTCTCCCGCGCTCGCTCCGACAGGACTTTCGCAGGCGCGACGGTGGCTTCCGGGGGGTTCGTCGGCCTCGTCGCCCTCTCCTGCCATGTCTTTCCCGATCTCCTCATCCGGTGAGCAGGCAAGCAGGAGATCCAGACCGTCACAAGGAGACGACACGATGCAGGCGTCGATCCCGCGAGCGGAGCTCGTGCGCGGACTGGGTCGCATCCAGTCGATCGTCGAGAAGCGCAACTCGATGCCGATTCTCGCCAATGCCCTCCTCACGGCGAGCAAGGACGGCAAGCTCGAGATCGCCGCGACCGATCTCGAGATCGGCATCCGTGGCGTCCATCCGGCGCAGGTGACCAAGCCCGGCGCCCTCACCGTCTCCGCACGCAAGCTCTTCGAGATCACCCGCGAGCTTCCCGAGGAGCCCGTCGAGCTGACGGCCACGGCGAATGCCTACCTCGAGCTCAAGTGCGCGCGCAGCCGCTTCACGATCGCCGGCACGGCCGCCGAGGAGTTCCCGACCATGCCGGCGCTCGTACCCGGAACGATGGGGCGTCTCCAGGCCGCCGTGCTCTCGAGCATGATCGAACGCACCATCTACGCGGCTTCCACCGACGAGACCCGCTACAACCTGAACGGGGTCTACTTCGAGCTGCTCGAGGACTCTGCGCGGCTGCGGATGGTGGCGACCGATGGCCATCGCCTCGCCATCGCGGAGCGTACGGTCGGCGCCGAGGCCGCCGGCCTTGCAAGCGGTGTCATCCTGCCGCGCAAGGCGCTCGCCGAGCTCAAGAAGCTCGTCGACGAGGAGGACGCCGACGAGATCGACCTCGGCTTCGAGGGGAACTCGGCGCTCGCGCGCAAGGGCGAGGTCACGCTCGTGATGCGCCTCGTCGAGGGCGAATTCCCGAACTACCGCCAGGTGCTCCCGAAGGGCAACCGCCATCGCGTGGCGGTCCCCAGCGATGCCCTCGCCCAGGCCGTGCGGCGCGCCTCGCTGGTCTCGATCGAACGCAGCAAGGCGATCCGGCTCGAGCTCGAGCCGGGGGTCCTGCGCATCTCGTCCACGAACCCGGACCTCGGCGACGCGCTCGAGGAGCTCGACGTCGACTACCAGGGCGACGCGCTCGCGATCGGCTTCAACGCCCGCTACCTCGCCGACTGCCTCGCCGCCTTCAAGGCCAAGGAGGTCGAGCTGGCCCTCGAGGACGAGCTGGCACCTGCGCTCGTCCGCCCGATCGAGGACGGCGACAGCCTCGCGGTCGTGATGCCGATGCGCCTCTGAGTCTCGAGCAGGAGCGATCCCGAAGCCTTTACGGGTACTTAGGGATTGCCTAGAGTCCGTCCGTCGCGAGCCGGGCGTGCCGCGATCCCCACCCCCCGCGCAGGCCTCCCGGCGAGCCGGCGGCCCGCCGCCGGCTCGGCCCCCGTGGCTTGCGGCAAGGGAGAGGCGTTGTCCTACGACGCGAGTGCGATCGAGGTCCTCGAAGGCCTCGAGCCCGTCCGAAAGCGCCCGGCGATGTACATCGGGACCACCGGTCCCGACGGCCTCCACCACCTCGTCTACGAGGTCGTGGACAACTCGATCGACGAGGCACTGGCGGGCTACTGCACGCGCATCCAGGTCACGATCCACGCCGACAACAGCGTCACCGTCGAGGACGACGGGCGCGGGATCCCGGTCGACGAGCACCCGAGCGAGAAGCGCTCGGCCGCCGAGGTCGTGATGACCACGCTCCACGCCGGCGGCAAGTTCAACGAGTCCACCTACAAGGTCTCGGGCGGCCTGCACGGGGTGGGCGTCTCGGTCGTGAACGCGCTCTCCGAGAAGCTCGAGCTCGAGATCCGGCGCGACGGGCGGGTCTGGCGCCAGACCTACGTGCGCGGCGTCCCCGCGGCCCCGATCGCGGCGATCGGCACGACCGACCGCACCGGCACCGTCGTCAGCTTCCGGCCCGACGGCGAGATCTTCGCCTCCACCGACTTCAGCTTCGACGTGCTCTCGCAGCGCCTGCGCGAGCTGTCGTTCCTGAACGCCGGGATCCGCATCCAGATCCAGGACGAGCGCAGCGAGAAGTCCCACGACTTCTGCTACGAGGGCGGGATCGTCTCCTTCGTCGAGCACCTGAACCGCGCGCGCACGCCGCTCCACCAGCCGCCGATCTTCGTGTCCGGCGAGCGCAAGTTCGAGAGCCATGGCGGCGAGACCCCGGTCTCGATCGAGGTCGCGCTCCAGTACAACGAGACCTACAACGAGAGCGTCTTCTCCTTCGCGAACAACATCAACACGGTCGAGGGGGGGACGCACCTGATCGGCTTCCGCGGCGCCCTCACCCGCGCGCTCAACAAGTACCTGACGGCCCAGAAGAAGAACGGCAAGGGCGAGGCCGAGTCGGTGAGCGGCGACGACGTGCGCGAGGGGCTCACCGCCGTGATCTCGGTGAAGCTCCCGCAGCCCGAGTTCGAGGGCCAGACCAAGACCAAGCTCGGCACCAGCGAGGTCCGCGGCCTCGTCGAGCAGCTCGTCTACGAGCAGCTCTCGTCGCACCTCGAGGAGAACCCCGGCGTCGCGCGGCTGGTGGTCGCGAAGGTGGTGGACGCGGCGCGCGCCCGCGCGGCCGCCCGCAAGGCGCGCGACCTCGCGCGCCGCAAGGGTGCGCTCTCGGACTTCAGCCTCCCGGGCAAGCTCGCGGACTGCCAGGAGCGCGCTCCGGAACGCTCCGAGCTCTTCATCGTCGAAGGGGACTCGGCCGGGGGCACCGCGAAGCAGGGCCGCTCGCGCGAGACCCAGGCGATCCTGCCGATCCGGGGCAAGATCCTGAACGTCGAGCGCGCGCGCCTCGACAAGATGCTCTCCTCGACCGAGATCCAGGCGATCGTGTCGGCGATCGGCTGCGGCATCGGCGAGGACTTCGACGCCGACAAGGCGCGCTACCACAAGATCATCATCATGACCGACGCGGACGTGGACGGAAGCCACATCCGCACCCTGCTGCTCACCTTCTTCTACCGCCAGATGCGGCCGCTCTTCGACCGCGGCTTCCTCTACATCGCGCAGCCGCCGCTCTACAAGGTCAAGAAGGGCAAGGCGGAGCGCTACATCAAGGACGAGAAGGCGCTCGAGAGCTATCTGCTCGACCTCGCGCTGGTGACCGCTCGCGTCGCGCCGGAGGACGCCGCAGCGGGCGCGGCGCTGGCGCCCGAGGCGGTGCGCGAGCTGGCGGGCCACGCGAGCGAGTACGGCAAGCTCCTGCGCATGCTGGCCCGGCGCCGGCTCGACGACCGCGTGATCGACGCCGCGGTGGCCACCGAGGCGATCGTCGAGGACGACCTGCGCGACGAGGAGGCGCTGCGCGAGCGCGTGGCCCCGCGCATCGCCGAGCGCTACCGCGCGGCCGACCCGGAGGCCCGCGAGATCGCCTGGAGCGTGACCGCCGATCCCGAGCACGGCGGACACCGGCTGGTGGCGACGACGCGGCGGGCGGGTGTGACCCACCGCAGCTCCTTCGACGCCACCTTCCTGCGCTCCGCGGACTGGACGCGCCTCACCGCCCTGGCCGCGCAGATCGCCACGATCGGCGGCCGGGGCGGCTATCGCATCGAGACCGGGGACGGCGCCGGGTCCGAGCCGGAGCGGGTGGCGAGCGCCACGCGGCTGCTCGAGCGGCTGCTCGAGCTGGCCAAGAAGGGCCTCTCGATCCAGCGCTACAAGGGCCTCGGCGAGATGAATCCCGACCAGCTCGCCGAGACCACCATGGAGTCCCGCTCGCGGACGCTCCTGCAGGTGAAGATCGAGGACGGGGTCGAGGCCGACCTGGTGTTCTCGACCCTGATGGGTGACGACGTCGAGCCGCGCCGGGAGTTCATCGAGAAGAACGCGTTGAACGTCCAGAACCTGGACATCTAGGGGCCCGGCGATGGCCGACGAGACGCCGCCTCCGGACGAGCCGACCCCCGGCGCTCCTCCCGGCCCGCCGGGAGGATCCGGCGGAGCCGGCGCGGAGCCGGTCCCGGTCGCGATCGAGGACGAGGTCCGCTCCTCCTTCCTCGACTACTCGATGTCGGTGATCATCAGCCGCGCGCTGCCCGACGTGCGCGACGGCCTGAAGCCGGTCCACCGCCGGATCCTGTACGCGATGCAGCAGGAGGGCCTGGTCCCGACGCGTGCGTACTCGAAGTGCGCGGGCGTGGTCGGCGAGGTGCTGAAGCACTACCACCCGCATGGCGACACCGCCGTCTACGACGCGCTCGTGCGGATGGTGCAGGACTTCTCGCTCCGCTATCCGCTGATCGACGGGCAGGGCAACTTCGGCTCGATCGACGGCGACCCCCCGGCGGCCTACCGCTACACCGAGAGCCGGCTCGCGCGCGTCGCCGAGGAGCTCCTGCGCGACATCGACCGCGAGACCGTCGACTTCGTGCCGAACTTCGACGGCTCGACCAGCGAGCCGCTGGTGCTCCCGACGCGGCTTCCGAACCTGCTCGCGAACGGCTCGGCGGGGATCGCCGTCGGCATGGCCACCAACGTGCCGCCCCACAACCTGCGCGAGCTGGTCGACGCGCTGGTGCTCGAGGCTCGCAACCCCGACTGCACGCTCGACGAGCTGCTCGAGAAGATGCCGGGCCCGGACTTCCCGACCGGCGCCCTGATCTGCGGCACCGACGGCATCCGCCAGGCCTACGCGACCGGCCGCGGACTCGTCACCGTGCGGGGCCGCGCCGAGGTCGAGGAGACCAAGCGCGGCGCGCGGATCGTGATCACCGAGATCCCGTTCATGGTGAACAAGGCCTCGCTCCAGGAGCGCATCGCCGAGCACGTGCGCGAAGGCCGCATCGACGGCATCTCCGACCTGCGCGACGAGAGCAACCGTCAGGGCATCCGGGTGGTCATCGAGCTCAAGCGCGACGCCACGCCCGACGTCACGCTGAACCAGCTCTACAAGCAGACGCCGCTCCAGACCACCTTCGGGGTCAACATGCTGGCGCTCGTGAACGGGCGCCCCGAGACGCTCTCGCTCAAGGAGGTGCTGCGCCACTTCCTCGAGTTCCGGCGCGAGGTGGTGATCCGGCGCGCGATCTACGACCTGCGCCAGGCCGAGGCGCGCGCGCACATCCTCGAGGGCCTGGCCCTCGTGCTCGACAACCTCGACGAGGTGATCGCGCTGATCCGCGCCGCCGAGGACACGGCCGGGGCGCGCGCGGCCCTCATGGAGCGCTTCGGGCTGAGCGAGCGCCAGGCGAACGCGATCCTCGAGATGCGCCTGCGCGCGCTCACCGCGATGGAGCGCCAGCGGGTGCAGGACGAGCTGGCGGAGGTGCGCGCGCGGATCGAGGACCTCCGCGGCCTGCTCGCCAGCGACACGCGCGTGCTCGAGGTGGTGCTCGAGGAGCTGGCCGAGATCCGCGAGACCTACGGCGACGCGCGCCGGACCGAGATCACGGGCGCCGTCGACGTGATCGCCACCGAGGACCTGATCGCCGAGGAGGACATGATCGTCACCGTGTCCCACCTCGGCTACGTGAAGCGCAACGCGATCACCGAGTACCGGGCGCAGCGGCGCGGCGGCAAGGGCCTGCGCGGGATGGAGACGCGCGAGGAGGACTTCGTCGCGCGGCTCTTCGTGGCCTCGACCCACGCCTACGTGCTGTTCTTCACCAACCGCGGGCGCGTGCACTGGAAGAAGGTCTGGGAGCTGCCCCAGCTCGGGCGCGCGGCCAAGGGCCGCTCGCTCGCGAACCTGCTGGCGCTCGCCGAGGGTGAGCGCGTGCAGGCGACGCTGCCCGTGCGCAGCTTCGACGACGCCGGCCGCGAGGCGGCGGGGCCTCCGGATCAGCAGGGTGGCTACGTGCTGCTCTGCACGCGCCACGGCGTGATCAAGAAGACCGATCTCTCGGCGTTCTCGAATCCGCGCCGCGGCGGCATCATCGCGATCCACCTCGACTCCGAGGACGAGCTGATCGCCGCTGCCCGCACGAGCGGCAGCAACCAGGTGCTGATCGCGACCCGCAGCGGCAAGTCGGTGCGCTTCGAGGAGACCGACGTGCGGCCGATGGGCCGCGCGGCGATGGGCGTGCGCGGCGTCAGCCTGGTCGGCGACGACCTCGTCGTCGGCATGGAGATCCTCTCGCCGGGCGCCACGATCCTGTCGGTGACCCAGAACGGCTACGGCAAGCGCACCCCGCTCGACGACTACCGGCTCCAGAAGCGCGGCGGCCAGGGCATCATCACGATCCGCACCAGCGAGCGGAACGGCCCGGTGATCGGCGTGGCGCAGGTGACCGACGACGACGAGGTCATGCTGATCACCGACGGCGGCAAGGTGCTGCGCTGCCGCGTCTCGGGCATCTCGACCATGGGCCGCGCCACCCAGGGGGTCACGCTCATGGACCTCGCCGAGGGCGAGAAGCTCGTGTCGATCACGCGCCTGGCGGAGCGCGACGCCGGCGGCGAGTAGACCGCAGGGCTCGCCCGGCTCGCGCCGCTGCCTCCCGTCCCGGCCGCCCTCCTAGCGATCGCGCCCCGCGCGGAGCCGGTCGCGGCGCGCGAGGCGCCGCCCGAACCAGCCGTGGAGCGGCTCGTGGCCCCACGCGAAGGCCCGCTGCACGAGGCGCGGGGCCAGCACGTGGCCGAGCTCGAGCGCGGTGGCCCAGCGCGGCGCCACCCGGAGCGGGCGCTTCACGACGGCCCAGCCGATGCGTCGCGCGGCGCGCTCGGCGGTGAGCGCGGGGAAGAGCTCGTAGATGCGCGAGGGCGCCATCATCGGGGTGCGCACGAGCGGCATGTGGACCGCGGTGACGGCGATGCCGCGCTCGCCGAGCTCCAGGCGGAGCGTCCGCAGGAAGTGATCACAGGCGGCCTTGGCCGCCACGTAGGCTGCGAAAAGCGGCGCCCCGGTCTGGGTGCCGATCGTGGAGACGTGGACGACGTGGCCGGCGCCCCGCGCGAGCATGGCGGGCAGGAGCCCGAGCGTGAGCGCGGCCGGCCCCAGGTAGTTCACGGCGGCCAGGCGCTCGAGGTCCTCGGGCCGGTGGCTGGCGAGCGGGCGGCGCAGCGAGACACCGGCGTTGCTGACGAGCACCTCGACCGCTCGCTCCTCGCGCCCGAGCGCTTCCGTGAGCTCGCGGACCGCGCCGATGTCGGCTAGGTCCGCCGGGCGCACCTCGGCCCGGCCGCCGCGCCGGCGACACTCCCCGGCGACCCGCTCGAGCTCCTCGCGCCGGCGCGCCACCAGGACGAGGTCGCCACCGGCGGCCGCGGCATCGAGCGCGAAGGCGCGTCCGATCCCCGAAGAGGCGCCCGTGATCAGGACGCGCCGGCCGCGCAGCGCCTCTCGCAGCCGCGTCCGGTAGCGCTCCTCCGCCCTCGCCTGCCAGGCGTGCAGCATGCCCGGACGCTATCCGATGCGGGCCGACAAGGGCGAGCCGCGTGCCTACCCTCCCGGCCATGAAGCACGAGCGTTCGAAGCGGCTCATGGTGCGCGCCCGGAAGGTGATCCCGGGCGGCGTGAACAGCCCCGTCCGGGCCTACGGCACGGTCGGCGGGACGGCGCCCTTCCTGGTGCGCGGCAGGGGCGCGCGGATCTGGGACTCGGACGGCAACGAGTACGTCGACTACGTGGGCTCGTGGGGGCCGCTGATCCTCGGCCACGCCCATCCGGCGGTGTTGCGCGCGGTGCGCGCCGCGGCGGCCGCCGGCACCAGCTTCGGCGCGCCGACCGAGCGCGAGGTGGAGCTGGCGGAGCTCGTCTGCCGCGCGCTCCCGTCGGTCGAGCGGGTGCGCTTCGTGTCGTCGGGCACCGAGGCGGCGATGAGCGCGATCCGGCTGGCGCGCGGCGCCACCGGCCGCCCGCGCATCCTCAAGTTCGACGGCTGCTACCACGGGCACGCCGACTCGCTGCTGGTGGGAGCGGGCAGCGGGGTGGCGACCCTCGCGATCCCGGGCTCGCCGGGGGTGCCGCCCGAGCTCGCGGCGCTCACCATGCAGGCGCCCTTCAACGACCTCGACGCCGTGGCCGACGCCTTCCGGCGTCGGCCCGGCGAGATCGCCTGCGTGCTGGTCGAGCCGGTGGCCGGGAACATGGGCTGCGTGCCGCCCGTCGCGGGCTTCCTCGAGGGCCTGCGCGCGCTCTGCGACCGGCACGGCGCGCTGCTCGTCTTCGACGAGGTGATGACGGGCTTCCGGGTCGCCTTCGGCGGCGCGCAGGAACGTTACGGCGTGAGGCCCGACCTCACGATCCTCGGCAAGGTGGTGGGAGGCGGGCTCCCGGCCGCGGCCTACGGCGGGCGCGCGGACCTGATGGCGCAGATCGCGCCCGAGGGCCCGATCTACCAGGCGGGCACCCTGTCCGGGAATCCGCTCGCGATGGCCGCCGGGCTCGCGACCCTGCGCGAGCTCGAGAAGCCCGGGACCTATCCCGCCCTCGAGGCACGCAGCCGCACGCTCGCCGAGGGGCTCGCCGAGCGCGCGGCGGCGGCGGGAGTCGAGCTCGCGACGAGCGCGGTGGGGGGCCTGTTCGGCTTCTTCTTCCACCCGGGCCCGGTGCGCGACTTCGAGACCGCGAAGAAGGCCAGCGCCGAGCGCTTCCGCGCCTTCTTCCACGCGCTGCTCGAGGCCGGCGTCTACCTGCCGCCGTCGCCCTTCGAGGCCTGCTTCGTGTCCCTCGCCCACCGCCCCGCCGACGTCGCCGCCACCCTCGCTGCAGCCGGGCGGGCCTTCCGGCGCCTGCGTTGAGCGCCGCGGGGCCAGTCGCTATGGTGCGCGCCGCTCTCGGAGCCCTCGGGGGTCGGACACGCCCTCCTGCGGAGCGAGGCCGATGAGCGGACCCGAGCAACCGCGCCGCCCCGCGCCGCCCGACCGTGGGCCCGCGAGCCGGTGGGTGCCCGACCCGCTCGCGGCGAAGCGAGGCATGGCGTCGGCCTACCAGGGGGCGATCGAGGCCGTGGTGGCGATGGTGATCTGCGCCGCCGCCGGCTGGTGGGTCGACCGGCGCTTCGGTAGCGAGCCCTGGGGGCTCTTCGCGGGCATGGCGTTCGGGTTCGCAGCGCTGCTGCTGCGCCTGCTGCGGATCAAGACGCCGACGATCGGACGGGCGGACCCGCTGCCGGGTGACGACGAGGGCGACCGGGATCCGGGCTGGAGCAGCGTCCTGACACCGGAGCGTGACCGGGATCGCGATCCGGATCGGGACGGAGACGAGCAGAGCGGCGGAGCGCCGGAGTCGAAGTGACGAGCCTCTCCCCCAACGTCGATTCCTCGCGGGTCCTCGAGCGCTTCCACCTGACCCTCGCGGCAGGCGGGATCGCCACCTCGGCGCTGCTCGGTGGGCCTGCCTTCACGGCCGCCTACGCGCTCGGGGCCGGGCTCGAGGTCGTGAACTTCCGGGCGCTGTGTGCGTGCACCACGCGCCTGCTCTCCGGCCAGCTCGGGGGCAGCCGCCCGTGGGTGGCGCTGCTCGGCATGCGCCTCGCGATGCTCTTCGCGGCGATGGGGGTGGCGCTGGTCGCCGGCGCCCACCCGCTCGGGCTCCTGCTCGGGGTCTCCACGGTGGTGCCCGCCCTGCTGGTCGGCGCCTGGTGGCTCGGCCCCCCGCTCGATCCGGACGCGCCGGCGCTCCCGCCCGACGACCCCGCGTGGGAGCACTGGAGCGTCTGGCGCGCCGACGTCCTCCCGCCGCCGGCCGACGAGGAGGATCCGGCGTGAACATCTACCGGCCGCTCGAGCACGCGGGGGTCGACTGGGTGATCCAGGCGGCGCTGCTCGCGGTGACGCTGCTGGTGCTGGCGGCCGTGGCGGTGCGGCGCTCGCTCGCGACGAGCGACGGCGGCCTGCTGCCCGACCAGGGCATCACGGTGCGCAACGTGATCGAGGCGGTCCTCGAGGGACTCGCGAGCCTCGCGCACCAGATCATCGGCGACGACTACAAGCGCTTCATGCCGCTCGTGGCCTCGATCTTCTTCTTCATCCTGATCTCGAACCTGCTCGGCCTCGTCCCGGCCGTGGGCGGAGCGACGAGCGACATCTCGGTCGGGCTCGCCTGGGGCACGATCGTGTTCTTCGTCTATCACTACGTCGGGATCGCCAAGCAGGGGTGGAAGTACGTCTACCAGTTCACCGGCCCGCTCTTCGACCTGAAGATCGGGGGCAAGCACCTCCACGTGCCGCTGCTCGCGCCGCTCATGATCCCGATCGAGCTGCCGCTCAACGTGGCGCGCATCTTCACCCTGGCGATCCGGTTGCTCGCGAACATGTTCGCGGACCACACCGTGGTCGCCGTCTGGCTCGGGCTCGTGCCGATCGCGATTCCCGCGATCTTCCTCGGGCTCGGGCTCGTGGTCGCGTTCATCCAGGCGTTCGTGTTCGCGCTGCTCAGCATGATCTACATCGGTCTGGCCCTCGAGGAGCATCATTAGGCTCGGCAGAGGCTCGGCCAAGGAAGCGGCCTCGCACGGCGGGGCCTGGCAAGGAGCAAACATGGTCCGGTTCTCGAAGCTGCTGGTCTTCACCTTTGCTGCGTTGCTGGTGGCCGACGTGGCCTTCGCCCAGGAAGCCGCCGAGCACGGTGCGGGCTGGGGCCCGGCGCTCGGCGCAGGCCTCGCCTTCGGCCTCGCGGCGCTCGGCTGCGGCCTCGGCCAGGGTCTCACCGCCAGCAACACCACCGCCGGCATCGCCCGCAACCCGGGCGCGGCGGGGGCGATGAACACCCCGTTCATCCTCGGGATGGCGCTCATCGAGTCGATCGCGCTGGTCGGCTTCGTGACCGCCTTCCTCCTGATCGGCGAGATCTGAACGGCTCGGCTCCCGCCGATCGTCACCGGGAGCCGAAGGCGAACGGAGAGACGCCGGGCATGAGAGCGGCGAGGCGGGCCTCACCCCGTTTGATCTTCCCGCCTCGCACCACCTGCTCCCGCCCGGCGTCTCCCCTCCCGCCCGCTCCCCCGGTCCCGTCAGAGGGGCGCGTGCGGGAGGCGCCTTGCGACGCCGGGCCGTGTAGGAGCAAGGCGCGTGCCGGCCCTGGGCTGCGCGCTGCGTGCGCCGCACGGCGTTTCCGTGCCCGGCCCGTCACGAGACGCCGGTGAACGCCGGTCGCCTGATCGCCTTCGAGGGCGTCGACGGCGCCGGCAAGTCCACCCAGCTCCGCCGCCTCGCCGGCGTGCTGCGCGCCGGCGGCCACACGGTCGTCGAGACGCACGAGCCGAGCGACGGCCCGTGGGGCCGGCGCATCCGCGAGATGGCGCGCTCGGGCGCTCGCGTGGTGCCCGAGGAGGAGCTGCGCTGGTTCGTCGAGGACCGGCGCGAGCACGTGGCGCAGGTCCTGCGTCCCGGTGTGGCGAGCGGCGCGCTCGTGCTCACCGATCGCTACTTCCTCTCGACGGTCGCCTACCAGGGTGCCCGCGGGCTCGATCCCGCGCGGCTGCTGGCCGAGGCGGAGGCCGAGTTCCCGCTCCCCGACCTGGCGCTGGTGCTCGACCTCGACCCCGGGGCGGGGCTCGCCCGGGTGGCGGCGCGCGGCGCCGTCGCGGAGCCGGCCTTCGAGGACGGGGCCTTCCTCGCAGGCGTCGCCGAGCGGTTCCGCGCGCTCGACCGGCCCTACCTGGAACATGTCGACGCCAGCGTCTCGGTCGATCGCGTAGCGGCCGCCATCCGCGCGATCGTGCGCAGCCGACTCGGTCTCTAGCGCTTGCGGCTCGCCTCGCCGCTGCGCTGCGCGGTGAAGCGGGGATGTCCGTGGAGGACCACTGGACGTCTTCGCGGACCCCCCCTTCCCGTTCGAGGAGACCTACCGCCGCGCCCAGGTCGTCGAGCTCGGGGCCGGAGCCATCCGGGTGGCGTCGATCCGCGACCTCGTCGAGATGAAGCGGCGCGTCGGTCGGGCGAAGGATCTGGAGGACGTGGCCGCACTCGAAGGGCTGGCGGGCGGCGGCGGAGGACGAGACGATGGGTGAACGCGGGGCCGAGAGCGGGACCGCCTCCGCGAGGGGGCCGGACGGCTGGTCGGCCCACGACGCGGAGCAGCGGAGGTCCTGGCAGGCAACGACGGCGCAGGAGCGCCTGGCCTGGCTCGAGGACGCGAAGCGCTTCGTCGCCAGGGCAATGGAGGCGGCGCGGCCCCGCGGCTCGGGGGAGTCGGGAGGTGGCCCCGGCGGCGGGAGCACCGCTGGCGCCTGACCGGGCCGCGGGCTAGCCACCCGCGGATGGCCGCCGCGACCGAGCCGCCGCCGCCCCGCGCGATCCCGCCGCGCGAGCGCCTGATCGTCGCGCTCGACTTCGCGAACCCCGGCGAGGCGCGGCGGCTCGTGCGCGCGCTCGGCGACGCGGTGGCCTTCTACAAGGTGGGCCTCGAGCTCTTCTGCGCCGACGGCGCCTTCCCCTTCGTGCGCGAGCTGCTCGACGGCGGCCGCAAGGTCTTCCTCGACCTGAAGCTCCTCGACATCCCCGCGACCGTCGGCGCGGCGGTGCGCAACGTGCGAGCCCAGGGCGCGCACTTCGTGACCGTGCACGCGGGCCGGCGCGTGCTCGAGGCGGCCTGTGCCGAGAAGGGCGCGACGGGGGTCCTGGCCGTGACGGTGCTGACGAGCCTCGACGCCGCCGACCTGCGCGATCTCGGCTATCCGCCCTCGGTCACGGCGGAGGATCTCGTCCTGCAACGCGCGCGCACGGCGCTCGCGGCCGGCTGCGACGGCGTCGTGGCCTCGCCGCTCGAGGTGCGCCGGCTGCGCGCCGAGCTGGGCGATCGGCTCGCGATCGTGACGCCGGGCATCCGGCCGGCGAGCCCGGCCAGCGGGCACGGGGCGGGCGGCGGCGACGACCAGCGCCGCGTTGCGACCCCCCGCACGGCCTTCGAGGCGGGCGCCGACTACGTCGTGATCGGACGCCCGATCCGGGAGGCGCCCGATCCGCGGGCCGCGGCGCTCGCCGTGCAGGCGACGATCGCCGAGCTGTTCGGCTAGCCCCCTAGGGGGGGGGTGTGGGCCAACACCTCCCACCGCGTCCGGTCCGGTTCAAGACCGCCTCTCGAGAAGCCGATTTCCCCGGCGGAGCGCCGGAAACCGGTGTTCCGACGGGGAGCCGATGGGCGCGCCTCCGCACACAGTCGTCCCGCCGAAGGGCCGGTCGCGATGCTGGAAATGAACGGCTGGGCACCGTTCCTGCTCGTTGCGGCCGGTGGCTACCTGGCGCTCGGGAGCGCCCTGCTCCGGCGCCGCTCCGGGCCGGGGACGCGCACGATCGCCCTGTGCATGCTCGGGGTCGCGGTGTGGACGATCGCCGCGGTCGTCGAGTGGCAGGCCGGCTCGCGCGAGGTGGTGCGGCTCGCGGCCAAGGTCAAGTACACCGCGATCGCGCTGGTGCCGCCGCTGCTCCTGCTCTTCCTGGTCCGCCACCTCGAGCGCCTGCGCGTGCGGCCCTGGCACGTCGCCGGGCTCCTCGCGCTGCCGGCCGTGACGGTCGCGCTGGTCTGGACCAATGACCTGCACGGCTGGATGTGGACGATGTCGGCCGCCGATGCGATCCATCACGGCACGATCCGCGCGCGCTGGGGGCCGTGGTTCTGGCGCGTCCACCTGCCCTACTCCTACCTGCTGATCGCCACCAGCGTCGCGATGATCGCCTCCGAGTGGTGGCGCGAATCCAAGCTGCACCGCTCGCAGGTGGCGCTGCTGCTCGTGGCCACCCTGCTGCCCTCGGTCGTGAACGTGCTCTTCACGATCGGCTTCTTCGAGATGGAGTTCGGCCCGACGCCGATCGCGCTGTCGCTGAGCTGCATGCTCTACGCCTGGGGCTTCCTGCGGCTCCAGCTCTTCCGCATGAGCGGCGTCGCCTACCACACGGTCTTCGACCACATGCAGGACGGGGTGGTCGTGGCGGACGGCTACGACCGCGTCGTGGACGTGAATCCGGCGGCGCTGCGGATGCTCGGCTGCGAGCGGGATCGCGCCGTCGGCTATCGCGTCGAGGAGCTGCTGGCGAGCGCGTCCGGCCTCGCCGAGGCGCTGCGCGCGCGCGCCGGCAGCGCGCAGGTCGAGACCGCCGACGGGCGCCGCCTCGATCTCTCGATCTCGCCGATCCTGCTGCCGCGCGGCGGCCTGCGCGGCCGCGTCGTGATGCTCCGCGACGGGACCGAGCGCCAGCGCGCCGAGGCCGCCCTACGCCGCAGCGAAGCGCTCGTGCGCGGCATCGTCGACGGCTCGCCGAACGGGATCCTGCGCCTGCGCCCGCGCCGCGACGCGGCCGGCGAGGTGCGCGACTTCCTGTGCGTGTTCGCGAACCCGGCCGCCGCCGCCTGGATGGGCAAGGCGCAGGTCGAGCTGATGGGCCGGCCCTTCCGGGACGCCGTCCACCCGCACACGCCCTTCCTGTTCCAGGCCTTCCGCGAGGTGGTGCGCACGGGCGAGGCCTGCGACGTCGAGCGCCCGGTCCTGCGTGGCGGCGAGGAGCTCTGGCTGCGCTTCCTCGCGGTGCCGGCGGGCGAGGACCTGCTCGTGACGGTCGTCGACGTGACCGAGCCCAAGCAGCGCGAGCGCGCGATGGAGGAGGCGGCCTGCCAGGACCCCCTCACGGGGCTCCTGAACCGCCGCGGCCTCGAGGCCGACGCCGCCGCGCTCCTTGCCGACACCACCGAGCAGCCGGTGCCGGCCGCCCTGCTCTTCGTCGACCTCGACGACTTCAAGCGCGTGAACGACTCGCTCGGCCACGAGGCCGGCGACCTCCTGCTCTGCGAGGTGGCCGCGCGCCTCCAGCGCTGCACGCGCGGGCCCGACCTCCTGGCCCGCCTCGGCGGCGACGAGTTCGTGCTGCTGCTGCCCGACGTCGGCGCGGCCGGTGCCCGCGACGTCGCCGAGCGCGTGCTTGCCGCCGCCCGCGAGCCGGTCGCGATCGACGGCCGCGACGTGGCGTGCGGCGTGAGCGTCGGGATCGCGCTCTTCCCCGAGGACGGCGGCGACCTGAAGGGCCTCCTCCAGGCGGCGGACCGCGCGATGTACCGCGCGAAGACGGCGGGGGGCGGGATCGCCGGGGCGGCCTGAGAGGGTTGCAGGGAATCGTTCGCTCCCGCCGGGCGTCACCCGCCGGAGGGCCTCATGCGCCCCCGGTCCGGGCGGCCGGCAGCAACGAGCGGCTGCCGGCGGCGCTCGGCCGCGCTGCCACCCGCTCGAACCACGGTCCCACGCGCGGCAGGGCGCGGTCGAAGGGCTGGCCGGCGGCGAGGCCGAAGTCGAGCCACACGTAGAGCCACACGTCGGCGGCGCTGAAGCGCTCGCCACACAGGTAGGGGCCCGTCCCGAGCAGGCCGTCCAGCCAGCGCAGGCGATCCTGCGCGACGGCCTTCAGTCCGGCTGCCGCGTCCGGCAGGACCGGGATGCGCGACTCGAAGCGCGCGAGCCCCTCGGCATAGTGATAGGCGTTGTGGATGAACTCGGTGACGTTGAGCTCCACGCGCCGCCACCACTGCCGGGTCCGGGCCCGCTCCTCGGGCGTGCTGCCGATCAGGGCCGGCGCCGGGTGCAGCTCCTCGAGGTACTCGGCGATGGCGACCGCCTCCCCGAGCGTGCTGCCGTCGTCGCAGCGCAGGGCCGGTGTCTGGCCCGCCGGATTGACGGCGAGGAACGCGGGCTCGCGGTTCTCGCCGGCGAAGACGTCCACCGTGACGGCCGGCAGCTCGAGGCCCTTCTCGAGCAGGAACATCCGCAGGCGGCGCGGGGCCGGGCTCTCGGCGTCATAGATCAACATCGTCGGCTCCACGCGAGGACGGCTCCGGGGCGGCCGGGACCGGCGGGATGCGGCGCAGCCACCAGCCGCCGAGCGCCACGGATAGCGCGGCCCCGGCGAGCACGCCGAGCGGGAGGTGGCCGCCCGCTGCTGCGGCCTGGCTCTGGCCGAGCGTGAGCGCGAGCACGCCGAGTCCGTTCGTGCCGGCGTGGAGCAGGATCGCGGCGAAGAGCGAGCCGGTCGCGTGGCGCACCCAGCCGAAGGCGAGCCCGAGCACGAAGACCTGCGCCACGACGGCCGCCCAGGCCTGCACCGACAGGCCCGCCCCGCCGTGGCCGAGCGCAAAGAGCAGTGCCGTCACGAAGATGCCGCCCGTTGCACCGAGGTGCGCCACGAGGCCCTGCTGGATCACGCCGCGGAAGAGCCACTCCTCGACGAGCGGCGCGAGCCCCATCACGACGACCACGGTCTCGACGAGCCCGAGCTTCTCGCCGGTCGGAAGCGCCTCGCGCAGGCGCTGCTCGTACGCCGCGGCGTCGGGAGCGGGCAGCCAGGTCGAGAGCAGCGGGTCGAGCTCGGCCGCGAGCAGCACCACGGGCAGGAGCAGCACGAGCGCAACGAGCTGCGCGGGGCGCAGACGGCGCAGGCCGAGCCGCTCGGCATGGGGTGGCGGGACGTGGCTCGCGCCGAGGAGCGCCGCCGCACCGAGCCCGAAGACGGTCGCCAGGCCGGCAGCCGTGGTCGGGGAGGTCGCCTCCTGGACGAGCGCCGCGACCAGGCTCGCGACGAAGACCCCGGAGAGCACGAGGAGCGAAGCCTGGAAGGGGCTCGGGAAGGCCCGCGGCTCGCGCGCGGCCTTCGCGTCCGGGGGCGGGCTCATCGCGCGCGCGCCGCCAGCGCGCGCCCCGTGTGCCCCTCGCGCGCCCGGGCCACCGCCTCGGGCGGCCCCTCGACCACGATCCGCCCGCCCGCCTCGCCGCCCTCGGGCCCGAGGTCGATCACCCAATCCGCGCAGCGCACCACGTCGAGCTGGTGCTCGATCACGAGCACGGTGTTGCCGAGCTCGACCAGGCGCTGGAGCACGCCGACCAGCCGGTCGACGTCGGCGAAGTGGAGGCCCGTGGTCGGCTCGTCGAGGATGTAGAGCGTGCGGCCGGTGTCGCGGCGGGCGAGCTCGCGGGCGAGCTTGATGCGCTGCGCCTCGCCGCCCGAGAGGGTGGTCGCGGCCTGGCCGAGGTGCAGGTAGTCGAGGCCCACGTCGTGGAGCGTCTGGAGCGGGCGGCGGACGGCGGGCACGTGCTCGAAGACCGGCAGCGCCTCCTCGACCGAGAGCTCGAGCACGTCCGCGATCGAGAGGCCCTTGAAGCGCACCGCCAGGGTCTCGCGCCCGTAGCGGCGGCCGCGGCACGCCTCGCAGGTGACGAAGAGGTCGGGCAGGAAGTGCATCTCGACCCGCAGGAGGCCGTCGCCCTGGCAGGCCTCGCAGCGCCCGCCCTTCACGTTGAAGCTGAAGCGCCCGGGGCCCCAGCCGCGCAGGCGCGCCTCGGGGACGCCCGCGAAGAGCTTGCGGATGCCGTCGAAGGCGCCCGTGTAGGTGGCGGGGTTCGAGCGCGGCGTGCGGCCGATCGGCGACTGGTCGACGTCGATCACCTTGTCGATCCGCTCGACGCCTTCGAGGGACGCGAAGCGGCCGGGGGGCGCGTCGGCGCCGTGCAGGCGCGCGGCGAGCGCGCGGTAGAGGGTGTCGTTCACGAGCGTGCTCTTGCCGGAGCCGGAGACGCCCGTCACGACCGTGAAGAGCCCGAGCGGCACGCGCAGGGTCAGGTCCTTCAGGTTGTGCTCGCGCGCGCCGCGCAGGGTGAGCCAGTGGGGGCCCGGCGTGCGCCGGGTGGCGGGCGGCTCGATGCGGCGGCGGCCGGCCAGGTAGTCGCCGGTCAGCGAGCCCGGTGTACGGAGGATCGCCGCCGGAGGGCCCTCGGCGACCACGGTGCCGCCGTGGATGCCGGCGCCCGGCCCCAGGTCCACCACCCAGTCGGCGGCCCGGATCGTCTCCTCGTCGTGCTCGACCACGAGGATGCTGTTGCCCTGGTCGCGCAGGCGCAGCAGCGTCGCGAGCAGGCGCCGGTTGTCGCGCGGGTGCAGCCCGATCGAGGGCTCGTCGAGCACGTAGAGTACGCCGAGCAGCGAGGCGCCCACCTGGGTGGCGAGCCGGATCCGCTGCGCCTCGCCGCCCGAGAGCGAGGCGGCCGGGCGGTCGAGCGCGAGGTAGTCGAGCCCGACGTCGAGCAGGAAGCGCAGCCGCTCGGCCACCTCGCGCAGGATGCGGTCCGCGATCGTGGCGCGCTGCTCGGGGAGCGCGAGGCCGTCGAGGAAGGCGGCGGCCCGCTCGATCGGGAGCCGGCAGAGCGCGTCGATCGAGAGCCCGCCGATCGTCACGGCGCGCGCCTCCGGGCGCAGGCGCGAGCCCTCGCAGGCCGCGCACGGGCGCGGGCTGCGGAAGCGCGCGAGCTCCTCGGCGTCGCCGCGGCGCGCGAGCTCGCCGAGCACGCCGTCCCAGGGGCGCTCGACGCGCTCCGTGCGGCCCGCCCGCTCGAAGGCGAAGGACACCTCGCCGGGGACGCCGTGCAGGATGCCGTCGCGCACCGCCTGCGGAAGCTCCCGCCAGGGTGTCGCGATCGACACGTCGAAATGTCGAGCGAGCGAGGCGATCAGCGCGGCGTAGTACTTCGGGCGCTTGCGGGTCGTGCCATAGGGCTCGACGGCGTCGCGCAGCGGGCGGTCGGGATCGGGCACCACGCGCGCCGGGTCGAGCTCCTCTCGCGTACCGAGACCATCGCAGGCGGGGCAGGCGCCGTGCGGGGAGTTGAAGGAGAAGAGGCGCGGCGCGAGCTCGGGGAAGGAGACGCCGTCGCGCGGGCAGGTGTTGCGCTCCGAGCAGAGCCACTCCTCGCCGCCCGCGACGACCCGTGCCATCCCGTTGCCGAGCCGCAGCGCGGCCTCGAGCGACTCCGCGATCCGCCCGCGTGCCGTCTCGCGCACCGCGATCCGGTCGATCACCAGATCGAGGTCGTGCGCCGCATGGCGCGCGAGCCGGATCTCGCCGGCGAGATCGTGCACGACGCCGTCCACGCGCACGCGGGTGAAGCCCTGGCTCCGCCACTGCTCGAGCTCCTTCTCGTACCTCCCCTTGCGCCCGCGCACGACCGGGGCCAGCAGCTCGACGCGCGTCCCCTCCGGCAGCGCCAGCACCCGGCCGGCCATCTGCGCCACGGTCTGGCTCGCGATCGCCTGGCCGCAGATCCAGCAATGGGGCTCCCCCACCCGCGCGTAGAGCAGCCGCAGGTGGTCGAGGATCTCGGTGATCGTGCCCACCGTGGAGCGCGGGTTGCGCGCGACGCTGCGCTGCTCGATCGAGATCGCGGGCGAGAGACCGCTGATCTCCTCGACCTCGGGCTTGCGCATCTGGTCGAGGAACTGGCGTGCGTAGGCGGACAGGGACTCGACGTAGCGGCGCTGGCCCTCGGCGTAGATGGTGTCGAAGGCGAGCGACGACTTGCCCGAGCCCGAGAGGCCGGTGATCACCACCAGCCGGTCGCGCGGGATGCGCACGTCGATGCCGCGCAGGTTGTGCTCGCGGGCACCGCGCACGGCGATCTCGCGGGGCGCGGCGTCGGGGACGGCGCTCACTGCAGCCGCGGTGCGCCTCCGGCGCTGGCGTCGCGGCGGGCGAAGGCGCCCTTGCGCTCGACGTAGGTCTGCTTGCGGAGCTTTTCGAGGAAGGCGTCGAGCTCCTTCTCGAACTTCTGCTCGAGGAGACCCTGGCGGATCCGCTCCTGGGCCTGCTCGTAGCTCACCGGCTGGACGGCGCGGCGATCGACGAGCCGCAGCACGGCGCAGCCGACCGGCAGCTCGAGGACGCCGGACAGCGAGCCCGGGCGCAGGCCCGCGACGGCTTCCGCCATCCAGGGCGCCAGCGAGGCCACCGGCACGTAGCCGAGGTCCGGATTGCCCTCGGACACCTCGCGGGCGACGGCCAGGAAGTCCTCGCCGGCGCGCACCCGGCCGAGCCCGCTGCGCACGCGGTCGCAGGCGGCCTGCTTGGCGCCGGGCTTGTCGCCCTGGCTGGCGACGGCGATGTGCTGGAGATGGACCTCGTCGCCGGTCGTGGGCTGGTCACCGAAGCGCTCGTCGTAGAACGCGCGGACCTCGGCGTCGTCCACGCGCACCTTGGAGCGCACCATCCCGGCGATCACCTTCTGCTGGAGGATGTCCTCGCCGAGGCGCTGGCGGTAGGCCTCCCACGTCATCCCCTGCGCCTCGACGCTCGCGCGCAGCTGCTCCGGGCTCAGGTGGTTCTCGGCGGCGATGCCGCTCACCGCCTCGTCGATCTCGAGGTCGTTGACCTGGATCTCGGCGCGCTTGGCGAACAGCGCGATCAGCTTGCGGTCGATCAGCCGCTCGAGCACCTCGCCGCGCATCAGCGCGAGGTCCGAGTCGGGGGCGCCGCCCTCCCGCATCTTCACCTCGATCGGGGTGGCGAGGAGCGTCACGTCCGACACCAGGACGACGTCGGTGCCGACCTGGGCGGCGATCCCGTCCACGACCTCGCCCGCGGCCGCGGCCGGCGGATCCGCCGGGTCGGGGGCAGCCGGCCCGGCATCCTCGGCGGCTCCCGGAACGGCGGCGAGGACCGCGAGCAGCGCGAACGGAAGCTTGGCCCGGCGCGGGCGGTGCGAGCGTCGCAACGAGACCATGCGGTGGTTCCCTCCCGAGACCGGGCGCATGGTAACGGCCGGGCCCGGCACCGTCCCCATCGGGCCCCCAAGGGGCCGGCCGATCCTCCGGACCTTCGGGCTTCCTAGCGCGTTCCTTGGATCTGCCACTGGCCCGCGCGCGGTAGGATCGCACCCGACCTCGCCCCTTCGTGTCCCGGCGAGACGACGATGGGGACGAAGCTCGGGACGGACCACGGGGCCCAGCGCGGGCCCAATTTCGGGACCAGGCTGTGGATCGTCGCGACCAGGCTGTGGATCGAGGTCGGGATCGCGTTCTGGACCGGGCACGGAAGACGGCTCGGTGCGCTCGCATCGGCATTCGCGCTGGCGGTGGTTCTCGGGGCGACCTGCGCGCCCCAGCCTCTCGCGCCGCACCCGGGGCTCGCCGCGTGGCGGGAGCCCGCCGCCTTCGCCGCGCGCGATGGGGTGGTGGACCTGGCGGGCGGCAACCTGCTCCTGCGCCGCACCGATCTCACGATCGAGACCCGGCTCGGGACCCAGGCCGTGACGCAGGTCTACAACTCGGCGACCGACCGCTGGAGCTGGTCGTTCGAGATGACCTACGCAGGCGGCGTCTTCCGCGACGACACGGGCGCGCTCCACCTGACGAGCGCGCCCGGCCCGGTCCCGGGCACCCGCTGGCGCGTCGTCGACGCAACGGCCGTCGAATCGCGCGGAGGCCTGCGCTTCTCCTTCGCACCGGACGGGCGGCTCGAACGGATCGCGTGGCGCCATGCGAGCTATCCGCGCCTCGAGCTCCAGCGGCCCGACGCGGTGTCGCTCCGAATCGCGCAGTGCACGGCACCCGGCGCCTGCACGGACGTCTTCCTCGTGCGCTACCAGGGGCCGGAGGTGGTCGAGATCCTCGATCGCGCGGGCCGCCAGTGCACCTACGGCTGGGACCGGGGCCGGCTCGCCTGGGTGCAGACGGCCTTCGGCCGCGAGCAGGGCCTGCCGGTGCAGGGCTACGCCTACGAGCTCGACGCGCAGGGCCGGCGGCCCGGGGCGATCGTCGTGACCAACCCCGAGCAGGAGCGCGTCCGCTACGAGCTCGATCCGCTCGGACGCACGCTCGCGATGACGCTGCTCGGTGAGGAGTCGCCGCGCTGGGGCTTCCGCCACGACGCGACGCCGCTGCGCACCGTGGTGACGGATCCGCTCGGGCGCACCTCGGAGTTCGTCTTCGATGCCTCGCACCGGCTGCTCGCGCACACGAACGCGATGAGCGAGCGCACCGAGCTCGGCTGGACGGGCGCGCGCGTCACGAGCGTGCGGACGCCCGACGGGCTCGTCACGAGCGCCCGCTACGACGCCACCGACGAGCTGGTCGAGTCGACGCCGCCGAGCGGCCGCCGGATCCAGATCGAGTACGCGCCCGGCACCGTCCACCTCGGCGACCCCTGGACCGCGCTGCCGCGGCGGATCCGCGACGGTGGTGGCGTGCTGGTCGAGCGCAGCTTCGACGCGCAGGGCCGGCTCGTGAGCGAGCGCAACGGCGCCGGGGAGGAGTTCGCTCTCGAGTACGGGCCCCTCGAGACGGTCGCGCGGGTGACCTTGGCAGACGGCCGCACGGTCCACCTCGCGGAGTACGGTGAGCACGGACAGCCCGCCGAGGTGCGGCTCCCGGCAGCCCACCCCGGCGACCCGGACTTCGTCGCGCACCGCGAGTTCGACGCGGTGGGCAACCTGACGATCGGGGTCGACCCGGGCTCGGAGAGCGGCACGCAGTTCCCGGGCGTGGTGGCGCGTGTCTTCGACGCCGCTCGCCAGGTGCGCTCGCTCGTGATGAGCCAGACGGCCAGCGGCGGCCAGAGCCAGGATGTCGTCCTCGAGCGCCGCAGCGACGGCCGGCTGCGCGCGATCCTGCGCCCCTACGGCGCCACCACCGAGCTCGACTACGATGCGCTCGGACGGCTGCGCAGCCAGCGCGAGCGCGTCGACGGTGCCTGGCGGGCGACGCAGCTCGCGTGGACAGCGCTCGGCGAGCTGGCGCGCGTGGAGCGCCCGAACGGCATGACGACGGAGCTCGCCCACGACGCCACCGGGCGCACGGTGTGGCGGCGCAACCAGCGCCCGGGCGCGCCCGCGTCCGAGGTCGGCTACGCATACGCCCAGGGCCGTCTGGTCCGCAAGGACGACTCGACCGTTCCCGGCTCGACCGAGATCGCCTACGACGCGCAGGGCCGGGTCCTCACCGTCACCTGGCCCGACGGCGAGCGGTCGTGGTTCGGCTACGACGGGCGCGACCGCCCGACGAGCGCGGCCCTGATCCGGGCCGACGGCGAGCTGCTCCGCCTGCTCGGGATCCGCTACGACGCGGCGGGCCGCGAGGCGCAGCTCCTCGACGGAGCCGCGGTCGTCTACGAGAAGGTCTACGGGAACGGGCGGCTCGAGGAGATCCGCCACGGTAACGGAATCGTGCGCAGCTTCTCCTACGACGAGTTCGGGCGGCTCGCTGGCGCCGTGAGCCACGACGGTGCAGGCCGCGAGGTCGAGCGCGAGACGATCGAGAGGATCGGGCGCGATCTCTCGGGGCCCGCTCCCAACGGCCCGTTCCGCGAGACGAACGCGCGCTACCAGGCCCCTGCCTCCTTCGGCGCGGTCGCGTTCATGGAGCGTGCGATCGGCTTCCGCTACGTCGACGGGCGGCGGTGGCCGGTGGGCCTCACCGATTCGGGAACCGTCTACTGGTGCAACGGGCCGGCCTGCGAGGCGGATGACGCCACGGTGTGGAACGTCCACTCGGGTCTGATGGACCTCCAGTTCGAGAGCGAGACGGACGGCGACGTGCGTCGCGAGCGGCACTTCGTCACCAATCCCGAACGGAACCGGCTGCACGAGATCGTCCTGCGCACGATCACGTCGCTGCCGCGACCCTGCAGCCCCTGCACGTCCACGACGGAGGTCGTGGAGAGCCGCTACGAGTGGGACGCCGCCGGCTTCGCCACCCGCCGCAACGGCGTGCCGATCACCTGGGACGCGACGGGGCACGTGGCGAGCTTCGGCGGCGCGAGCTTCCAGCACGACGCGGAAGGCCGCCTGCGGGGCTCGGTGGTGGCGGGCGTCGTGCGCAAGCAGCGCTTCGGGGGCCTGGTCGAGGCCGACGCGAACGGCGACGCGGTCCGCATCGACCTCGGCGCCGTCGACATCGACCTCGTCGCGAATCGCCGGAGCTACCGGCACTTCGACTGGCGCGGCAACGTGCGCTCGCGCTGGAGCGAGACCGGCGAGCTGCGCAGCGTGCGCGAGTACACCGCCTACGGCCCCGATCGCGTCCACGGCGAGCCTGGTGACGAGCGCGGCTTCGCCCAGGGCCAGGAGGCCGCCGGCCTCGTCCTCCTCGGCGACCGCCTCTACGATCCCGCCGCCCGCCGCTTCCTGAGCCCCGACCCCATCTACAATGCCGTCCACCAGTACGTGTACGGCGCCGGGGATCCGGCACACTACTGGGACTGGACGGGACGGAGGGCGCAGGAGACCGTGGGCTTCCAGATGGCCGGCGCCTTCGGGAGGTTCAGCGGTGCCGCCGTCTCGGTAGGAACCGGCTTGGTGGCAAGTCTCCTGACCGGCAATCCCCTGTTCCTGGGTGCGGGTGCGGCGATGGCGTCCCACATGGCCGATCTCACCGGCAAGCTCTATCAGCTCTACTACACGCTCCTCTACGACTGGATCACGGGGGAGGACTCCTCGAGCCCGCCCGAATCGACGGGCAACCCGCTCGAGATGAATCTTCTCGTGCTCCCCTTTACCTCCCTCCCGGTGTCCGGGCCAGGCCTGCCGCATTGGATCGGACCCGGCGAGCGGCCGACGGGGTCCGGGTGGCGCAATACGCCGCCTCCTTCGCGCGGACTGGGCTTCCCCTCGATCCATCCCGCACTCGATCTCGCGGCTCCGGCGCCGGGCTGCGGCCTGCTCGGCGCCGAGCCCTTGCTCCTGATCCTCTGGTGCCTGGGTCGTGCTTCCCGGCGCGGCGCAGGCACGCACTGTCGGAGTTGAACCATGAACGCATCGACCTGGAAGGGACGGCTCCAACGCTCGCTCGTGTCGGACGCGGCCGGGCGGGACCTCTTCCTTCCCTGGCTTCCGTTCTCGCGCACGGCGTACGTCCTGCCCAACGCCGGGGTCCGGGAGGAGTTCGCGCGTCGCATCGAGCGGTCGCTGTTCTTCTCCGCCGGGGCTGCCGCGGCCTTCCTGCTGACCTTCCTGTTCGGCCGCCCATCCGGGTGGCTGGGCCTGCTGATCGCGGCCATGATCGTCGCGGAGTGGCACGGGTGGACGCGCCGCTCCACGCGCGGGCTCGAGCGGACGCGCTACGAGAAGCCGGCAGCCTGACGCACGCGGCCGTCAGGCCGCGAGCTGGCCGAGCAGGGCGTGCGCGGCCCCGAACAGGTGCTCGGGGTCGCGCGCGTCGCCGGCCACCGGTGCGTAGATGCGGTGGTTCGGTGCCACGCGGATGCCCGCGGTCGGGTGGGTCAGCAGGTTCACGAGCCGGCGCGGGTCGATGCGGGTGGTCTCGGCGGCGGTCAGGACGATCTGGTCGCCGGCCAGGTCGACGGCGGCCACGCCGAGCCGGCGGGCCGCGATCTTGAGCCGGATCACGGCCAGCAGGTTGGCGGTCTCGGGCGGGCAGGGCCCGAAGCGGTCGAGCAGCTCGTCGCGGATGCGGTCGACGTCGGCCTCGTCGGGCGCCGAGGCCAGGCGCTTGTAGAGCACGAGGCGCTGGCTCACGTCGGGCACGTAGTCGTCGGGGAGCCGCGCCGCGACCGGGAGCCGGATCTCGGGGTCCACCGCCGGCGGGCGGGCCCGGCCCCGCAGCTCCTCGACCGTCTCCTCGAGCAGCTCCATGTACGCGTCGAAGCCGACCGCGGCGAGGTTGCCCGACTGCTCGGCGCCGAGCAGGTTGCCGGCCCCGCGGATCTCGAGGTCCATGCTCGCGAGCTTGAAGCCGCTGCCGAGCTCGGTGAAGGACTGGATCGCCTCGAGGCGCTTCTTCGCGTCGTCGCTGAGCGTACGCTCGGCGCCGCGCACGAGGAGGTAGCAGTAGGCGCGGTGGTGGCTGCGGCCGATCCGGCCCCGCAGCTGGTAGAGCTGGGCGAGCCCGAAGTGGTCGGCGCGGTCCACCAGCATCGTGTTGGCGCGGCCCACGTCGAGGCCGCTCTCGATGATCGTGGTCGAGAGCAGCAGGTCCGCCTCGCCGTGGAGGAAGCGCAGCATGCGCGCCTCGAGCTCGCGCTCGCCCATCTGCCCGTGCGCCACCACCACGCGCACCTCCGGCACCACGCGCGCCAGCATCTCGGCGATCTCGCCGATCGAGTGCACCCGGTTGTGCACGAAGAACACCTGCCCGCCGCGCCGCACCTCGCGCAGCACCGCCTCGCGGATCAGCGACTCCGACCAGCGCGCCACCTGGGTGCGGATCGAGAGCCGGTCGGCGGGCGGCGTGTGGATCACCGACAGGTCGCGCAGGCCGGCGAAGGCGAGCTGGAGCGTGCGCGGGATCGGCGTCGCGGTGAGGGTCAGCACGTCCACGGTCTTGCGCAGCCGCTTGATGCGCTCCTTGTCGGCGACCCCGAAGCGGTGCTCCTCGTCCACCACCAGGAGCCCGAGGTCGCGGAACTCGACGTGCTTCTGGAGCAGCCGGTGGGTTCCGATCACGATGTCGACCCGGCCGCTGCGCAGCCCCTCGAGCACGGCCCGGGCGTCCTTCGGGGTGCGGAAGCGCGAGAGCGACTCGATGCGCACGGGGTGGCCGTCGAAGCGCCGGCGGAAGGTCTCCTCGTGCTGCGCGCACAGGACGGTGGTGGGCACCAGCACGGCCACCTGCTTGCCGGCGCTCACCGCCTGGAAGGCCGCGCGGATCGCCACCTCCGTCTTGCCGAAGCCGACGTCGCCGCACACGAGCCGGTCCATCGGCTTCGGGCGCTGCATGTCGGCCAGCACGTCCTCGATCGCGGCGTGCTGGTCCGGCGTCTCCTCGTAGGGGAAGGCGGCCTCGAACTCCTCGAGCGCGCGGTCGCGCGGGGAGAAGGCGAAGCCCTCGGCGAGCTCGCGGGCGGCGTGCAGGCCGAGGAGCTCGCGCGCCATGTCGCGCAGGGAGCCCTTCACCTGCCGGCGCGTCTTCTCCCAGCTCTGCCCGCCGAGCTTGTCGAGCTTCGGGGCGACGCCCTCGGCGCCCACGTAGCGCTGCACGAGGTTGAGCCGGTGCACCGGTACGAAGAGCCGGTCGCCGCCCTCGTACTCGAGGCGCAGGAACTCGCCCTCGACGCGCGGGCCGGCGCCACGCAGGTCGAGCGCCAGCGACACGAGCCCGCGGTAGATGCCGATCCCGTGCTCGTGGTGCACGAGGGGATCGCCCGGCTGGAGCTGGCCCAGGCCTTCGATCGCCGCGGTCTCGCGGATCGAGAGGTGGTGGCGGCGGCGCTCGCGCGGGCCGAAGACCTCCTCCTCCGTGACGAGCGCGAAGCGCTCGCCGGGCAGCGCGAAGCCCTCGGAGACGCCGGCGACCCGCACCTCGACGCGTCCCGAGCGGCCCCACGCCGGGACGGGGCGCGCGTCGCGAACCAGCTTCGGGTCGAGGCCGTACTCGGCGAGGAGCTGGCGCAGGCGCTCGGCGCCCGAGAGCGCCGGCGCCGCCAGCACCACCCGCCAGCGCTCGCGCAGCCAGCCCTCGAGCCGGGTCACGAGCGGGAGCAGGGCGGCGTCGCCGGCGCGCGCGCGGACGAGCTCGCGGCGCAGCTCGTCGTGGTCGGCCGTGCGCAAGGCGAGGCGCGGCACCCCCGTGTCGTCGGCCACGTCGAGGCGCTCGAGCGACACCGAGCGGAGGCGATCGAGCGCGGCCCACACGGCGCCCGGCGCGAGCAGCAGCTCGCCGGGCGGCGCCACCGGACGCGCCGCCTCGCGCGCCACCCGGTGGCCGTGGGCGGCCTCCTCGGCGAAGCGAGCGAGGCGCTCGCGGCACGCCTCCGGCTCTTCGATCGCGACGAGGGTCCCGGGCGGCAGCCAGTCGAAGGGCGTCTCGAGGCCCGGCGCGAGGACCGGCGCCAGCGCTTCGGCTCCGGGGGGAAGGTGCCCGCGCAGCAGCGCGTCGAGGAGCGCGTCGATCTCGCGGGGCGACGCGCCCTCGTGTTCGACGCGCGCGCGGATCTCCTCGCCGCGCGCGATCAGGAGGCCGCGGTCGAGGAGCAGCTCGCGCGGCGGCGGCGCCGCCACGTGCACGAGCTTCTCCTGCGAGCGCTGGCTCGCCGCGTCGAACTCGCGGATCGACTCGACGTCGTCCCCGAGCAGCTCGATCCGCACCGGGCGCCGCCGGTGCGGCGGGAAGAGGTCGACGATGCCGCCCCGCACCGCCAGCTCGCCGCGCTCCTCGACGAGCGGCATGCGCGCGTAGCCGGCGGCGAGGAGCTGCTCGACGAGCGCGTCGCGGTCGATCGTCTGGCCGACCTCCAGGTGGACCGTGCGCCCGCGCACCGCCTCGCGCGACGGCACGCGCAGCGCAAGCGCCGTGACGGGCGCCACCAGCACCAGCTCCGCCGGCTCGGCGAGGAGCCGGTAGAGCGCGTCCATGCGCTGCGCCACCACGAAGGGCTGCGGCGAGTGCCGGTCGTAGGGCAGGGTGTCGGGACGCGGGAAGGCGCGCACCCGGCCGCCCTCCTCGGGCGGCGGCTCGCCGAGGAAGGCCGTGAGGTCGTCGAGGAGCGCGTCCGCGGCCTTGGCGTCGGGCGCGACCACCAGCGCCGGTCCCGGCGCCGACGCGCGTGCGAGCCGCGCCGCCACGAGCGCCCGCGCGGCGCCGCGCAGCCCCGTGACCCGCACCGGCCCCGCGCGCGCGAGCACGCGCTCGAGCAGCTCGTCGAGGTGGCGGGGCGGGGCCGGCTCCATGGATCTCCGCGAACACAAGGACCCCCGAGCCCGCCCCGGGGAGAGGGGTGGGTCGAAGGTCCGCCCACTCTAGCCGACCGCGTCCCCGGGTCGTCCGGGTCTGCCGGAGCGCCGCCCGGGAGGTCCCGGATGCCTGCTCCCGGCCCTTCCCCACGACCCCGCCGCGCCCGGGTCCGCCCGGAGCCTTCGTCCCGCCCGGGGCGCCCGCCCTCCGCGGCATGCTAGAGTCATACACATGAAACGTACGAATCTTGTGCTTCCTGAGGATCTGCTGGAGGAGGCGACGCGCCTCTCCGGCGAGAAGACCTACTCGCGGGCGGTGCAGCGGGCGCTCGAGGAGTTCGTCCGGCGCGTCAAGGCCCGCCGGATCCTGGAGCTGCGCGGATCGGGCCTCTGGGAGGGAGAGCTGGCCACGATGCGCCGCGACCGGGTCGCGGCGCGGCCGGGCCGGCGCGGGTGATCCTCGTCGACACGTCGGTCTGGATCGAGGTCCTGCGGCGCGTGCGGCCGCTCGACCTCGAGGCCCTCGTGGACTTCGACGAGGTCGTCACCTGCCTGCCGGTGATCCAGGAGGTGCTGCAGGGCTTTGCCGACGAGCGCGCCTACCGTCTCGCGCGCGAAGCGATGCTGGCGCTGCCGATCGTCGAGTCGCCGCTCGCCGACGCCACCGTCCTCGAGGCCGTCGCGCTCTACCGCGCCGCCCGCCGGGCCGGCCGCACGGTGCGTTCCTCGGTCGACTGCCTGATCGCCGCGTGCGCGCTCCGTCACGACCTCGAGGTCCTGCACCGCGACCGCGACTACGCGGCGCTCGCGGCCGTGTCGGGCCTGCGCGCGCGCGCAATCTGAGGGGGGCCGGCCTGGCTGCGGTCCGGGTGCGCGGGGCGTGCGCGCCCGGGACCGCGTGGCGCGCATGCGGGGCGCGGGATCGCCCCCTGGGCACCCGCGCGTACACTGCCGGCCGGAGAAGGCGCTGCCGATCACCGACGTACACGCCCGCTACCTGGCGCACGAGCTGACCAGGCGCTCGCCCTCCGGCACCCTCGACCGGCTCGCGCCGGTGCTGGCCGACGCCCAGGTCGACCTGAACCCGCACCAGGTCGACGCCGCGCTCTTCGCCTTCCGCACCCCGTTCTCGAAGGGCGTCCTCCTGGCCGACGAGGTCGGCCTCGGGTACCGGATGGGATCCCGGGTCGAGGACGTGAATCCCTATCGGGTGGGCCACCCGCTGGCGCAGCGCCTCCTCGCGCGCGCCCGCGATCTCGCGACGCCGCCTCCACCGCAACCCCTTCCCGGGCGAAGCGATCCACCCCGGTCCCTCGAGGAGCGCGATCCTGCGACGGCTGCCCCGGTAGTGGAAGACCACCTCGCGGGGGCATGGTCGGCGCGAGCGGCTGGCTCGCCTGCGCCTCGGTTACCGTCTCGACCATGGAGCGAACGCGGTGAAGACCTTCGAGAGCAAGGGCGTGACGAGCTTCCGCACCGTGTAGGGAGTGCGATTGCCGAGGATCTCCTACTTCTACGGGATCACGATCCGCATGTTCTTCGCCGACCATCCTCCGCCTCACTTCCACGCCGTCTACGGCGGGGAGTCGGCCGAGATCGCGATCGACACGCTGGAGGTGATCGGGGGAGCCCTTCCTCGCCGCTCCCTGGCGCTGGTGCTCGAATGGGCGGCGCTCCACCGCGAGGAGCTGCGTGTCAACTGGGAGCAGTGCCGGCGCCACGAGCAGCCGCGCCAGATCGCTCCCCTGGAGTAGACGCCATGCGACTGGACGAGGTGGTCAGCGTGAAGGTCAGCGGTCCGCACCGCCTGTCGGTGCGCTTCGCGGACGGTGTCAGCGGGGAGGTCGAGTTCCGCGATTCGTTCTTCCGCGGCGTCTTCGAGCCGCTGCGGGATCCAGCGCTCTTCTCCGCAGTGCACTGCGCGCAGGGCTTCGTGGAATGGCCGGGGGACCTCGACCTGGCTCCCGACGCGATGCACGTCGAGCTGCGCCGCAACGGGCGCTGGGTGCTCGAATAGGCCGGACGCACACCGGATGAAGCTCCAGTTCGACCCCAACCAGGCCTTCCAGCTCGACGCGGTCCGCGCCGTCGCGGATCTCTTCGAGGGGCAGCCCCAGGGCGGGCCGGCGTTCTCGGTGGTGCACACCGAAGCGATCGGAGCCTTGTTCCCGGGTCAGGAGCGCACCGAGCTGGGCCTCGGGAACCAGGTGCTCGTCTCCGAGGAGCGGCTCCTCGCCAACACGCGCGAGGTGCAGGAGCGCAACGACATCGAGGTCGCCGATCCCGCCGCACCGCTCGCGGCCTGGGAGCTGTTCGACGCGCCGGCGAACCAGGCCCGGCGCTGCCCGCACTTCACGGTCGAGATGGAGACCGGGACCGGCAAGACCTACGTCTACCTGCGCACGATCTTCGAGCTGTCGCGACGCTACGGCTTCCGCAAGTTCGTGATCGTCGTTCCGAGCGTGGCGGTCCGCGAGGGCGTGCTCAAGAACATCGAGATCACGAAGGACCACTTCCGGGCGCTCTACGACCAGCTCGCCTGCGAGCACTTCGTGTACGACGCCCGGCGCGTGAGCCGGCTGCGCCAGTTCGCGCTCGGCACGACCCTCCAGATCCTCGTCATCAACATCGACGCCTTCCGCCGCAACTTCATGGGCAGCGAGGAGGAGCAGAAGAGCAACGTCATCTACCGGGGGAGCGACCAGCTCTCGAGCCGCGCCCCGATCGACTTCGTCCAGGCGGCGCGCCCGATCGTGATCATCGACGAGCCGCAGAGCGTCGACTCGACCGAGCGCGCGCAGGAGGCGATCCGGGCGCTCAATCCCCTCTGTACGCTCCGCTACTCGGCGACCCACCGCGATCTCTACAACCCCGTCTACCGGCTCGATCCCGTGCGGGCCTTCGAGCTGCGGCTCGTGAAGCAGATCGTGGTGGCGGGCGCGGCGGCCGAGGCGGGCGCCAACGACGCCTTCGTGCGGCTCGAACAGGTCGACAACCGTCGCGGCATCAAGGCGAAGCTGCGGATCCACGTGCAGCAGCCCGGCGGCCCGAAGGAGAAGTCCGTCACCCTCGGCGCCGGCGCCGATCTCTACGCGCTCTCGAACGAGCGCGCCTGCTACCGGGACGGCTTCTCGGTGGCCGAGATCGACTGCGAGCCCGGGCGCGAGCGCGTGCGCTTCAGCAGCGGCCGCGAGCTGCGCCTCGGCGAGGAGATGGGAGGCCTGCGCGACGACGGCTGGCGCGCCCAGATCAAGCACACGGTCGCGAAGCACCTGGAGAAGGAGCTCCAGGTGCGGGAGCGCGGGATCAAGGTGCTGTCGCTCTTCTTCGTGGACCGGGTCGCCAACTACCGGGACTACGACGGCGCCGGCCAGCCGGTGCAGGGCAAGTTCGCGCTCGCCTTCGAGGAGGCGCTGGCCGAGCTGGCGAAGCAGGAGCGCTTCCGTTCGATCCCGTGGCTCGAGCTTCCCTTCGCGAAGCTCCACGACGGCTACTTCGCGCAGGACCGCAAGGGCGTCCTCGAGGACACGCGCGGCGATACCCAGGCCGACGACGCGGTCTACGAGCTGATCATGCGCAACAAGGAGCAGCTCCTCTCGCTCGACGAGCCGCTCCGCTTCGTCTTCAGCCACTCGGCTCTTCGTGAAGGCTGGGACAATCCCAACGTCTTCCAGATCTGCACGCTCAACGAGACGCGCAGCACCTTGAAGAAGCGCCAGGAGATCGGCCGTGGCCTGCGCCTGCCGGTGGACCAGACCGGCCGGCGCGTCTTCGACGAGTCCGTGAACCGGCTCTTCGTCATGGCCAACGAGAGCTACGAGGACTTCGCGCGCGCGCTCCAGAGCGAGTACGAGGAGGACTGCGGCGTCCGCTTCGGCAAGGTGCCGATCACGGCCCTCGCCCGGCTCGTGCGCGTCGTCGGCGGTGAGGAGCAGCCGATCGGGCGTGTGGCGGCCGGGGAGATCCGCGACAGCCTCGTCGGCCAGGGATTGCTGGATGCCGAGGGACGGATCCAGCCCGCCTTCGATCCCCGCAAGCCGGGCTTCGCGCTGGTGCTGCCCGACGCGCACGCGCCGCTCGCTCCAGCCGTGGTGGACCTGCTGGCGTCGTACCAGATCGAGCGCCACATCCAGCGCGAGCGCGACCAGCGCGAGAACGTGCTCCGCAAGGAGGTCCAGCTCGGCCCCGAGTTCGAGGCGCTCTGGAACCGCATCAAGCCGCGCACCACGTACCGCGTCGAGTTCGACACCGAGACCCTGGTGGCGCGCTCGCTGGCCGCGCTGCGCCGGATGCCGCGCATCGAGAAGCCGGTCGTGCGCGTGAGCGCGGGGCGGATCGCGATCGGCCGTGGCGGTGTGAGCGCCGCGGGTGCGGGCGTGAGCGACGAGGAAGTCGACTGGGGGGACCGGCCCGTCCCGGACGTGCTCGCCTATCTCCAGAACGAGACCGAGCTGACCCGCGCCACGCTGGCGCGCATCCTCCGCGAGTGCGGCCGCCTGGCGGAGCTGTTCGCCGATCCCCAGCGTTTCCTCGACGCCGTCGCCGCGATCCTGAAGCACGCGCTGCACCGGCTCCTGGTGGACGGGATCAAGTACGAACGCCTCGGCGGGCCCGACGGTGACAGCGAATGGGAGATGACCCGGTTCGAGAGCCCGGAGCTGGTCGACCATCTCCGTTCGCTCGAAGTGAAGAGGTCGATCTACCCCTACGTGCAGTACGACTCCGAGGTCGAACGCAAGTTCGCCGAGCGCCTCGACCAGCGCGACGACATCCGCCTGTTCGTCAAGCTGCCGCGCTGGTTCGTCGTCGACACCCCCGTCGGCGCGTACAACCCGGACTGGGCGATCGTGAAGCAGGCCGACGAGACGGTGTACCTCGTGCGCGAGACGAAGAGCACGAAGGACTTCCTGAAGCTCCGCAGCCTGGAGGCGGACAAGGTCCGATGCGGTGAGCGTCACTTCGCCGCACTCGGCGTCTCCTTCCAGGCCGTCGTGTCTGCGGACGAGGTCTAGAGCCCATCTCGTAAGAGAGCGAGCTAGCTAGCCCGCCCTCCTCGCCCGCTAGCGGTGGCGGGGCAGGGGCGCGCGAGGGCGCGAGCGCCTCCACACGAGCGTGACCGCCACGACCGCGCTGGCCAGCAGGAGGCCGTGAGCGGCGTAGGCGTAGCGGTCCTCGGACAGGAGCAGGACGGTGTAGGGGGCGACCAGCGCCAGGGGCAGGCAGCCGAGCCACGCGATGCGCGGGTCGAGCCGGACGAGCGCCAGGAGGGCGAAGCCGCATGCGGCGAGCCCCCCGATCATGACGAGGCTGCGGAACGGCTCGATCGCGTGGCGCAGCAGCCGTGCGGCGCTCGCATAGGGCCTTCCGGGATGAGCGAGGGAGAGCCGCTCCGTCACGTAGCGAACCGCGTCCGGCCGAGGGTCGATCGACCAGGTCGTCGGTACGAAATCCCGGTCCTTCACCAGGACCAGCCCGCACATCTCCGCGACGGCGCTCCGCGAGCTCTCGATGCCGAGCAGATGGCCGGCGGTCCGGGCGGCTCCCGCGAGGTAGCGGCCGGGATGGCGTCGGGCGAGCTCCCAGAAGAGCTGCTCGGGCTCGGCGGTGCTCGCCCGGAAGGTCTCCAGCATCTCCCAGAGGCCGGAGCTTCCCTGGAGCCCGTGCAGCGGCAGCGAGCCCTCGGGTGCGGCGCGGCGAAGTGCCGCCCGGTAGGGCTCTCGGATCGAGGCGACCGCGGGCGAGTCCACGGGCGGCAGGCCCTGCAGCAGCGCGCCGTACAGGACCGCAAGGCCCTCGCGAGGACCGGCGCCCTGCCGATCGAGCGGGGCCCTCCAGGCGAGGATCGCGAGGGGTGGCAGCAGCAGGAGCGCCAGGGAAGACCGGTAGCGTTGGAGGCGGCCCCTCCATCCCGATCCGGCCGGGGGCCGCGCCGCCCCCAGCCCGTCGCGTCGGGTGGCGAGTGCGAAGCACAGCGCGACGGCCGGCGCCAGGAACACGAGAGTCTGGCGCCACAGGAATGCGAGCAGGAGCAGCACGAGTGCGGCGACTGCGAGCGGGCCCTCGCCGGGCCGCGCCTGCGACGCCCGCAGGGAGCTGACGAGCGCCAGCGCCGCCACGAACGCGTACTGGCCCGACTCCGTGAGCACCGCGTGCGCGTAGGCGACGTTGGGAGGATGGATGCAGAGCAGTGCGAAGAGCACGAGCCCGGGGACCAGCCCGAAGCTCGCACGGACGGCGAGGGCGAGCAGCAGCGAGCCCACGAGGGCCAGCGCGGCGTTGAGCCCGACCAGGGTCGCGCTGTCGAAGCCGAAGGTGGCGATCGCGAGCCGGAGCGAGAGCGGATAGAGCGGCATCCGCACCGAGCCCCAGCCCGCTTGCTCGAAGAGCGTTCCGGAGAGGTACAGATAGTCGAAGCCGTCCGGCGAGACGATGATGGGCAGCGCCGTCACGCTGTAGGCCTGCCACGAAGCCGCGGCCAGAAGCGCGCCGGCCCATGCGAAGCACTCGGCGCGCCGGCCGGCTCGCGCACCCACCCGCGATGCGATCGGGTCCTGCGTCACCGCTGGCGAAGCTACCACGCGCGCGCTCCGGCGCCGCTTCGGGGTGGCGCCATCGCCACCGCACGAGCAGCGCCGGGTGCGCTCACCCGCCCGGCGCCGGCGCCGCGAGCGGCTTCGACGTCACCCTCTCCCCGGGACGCACCTTCTGCACCCCATCGGCGATCACGCGCTCGCCCGCAGCGAGGCCCTCACGGATCTGCTGCATGCCGTCGTGGACCCCGCCGATCTGGACGGAGCGCTGCTCGACGGTGTCGTCGTCCTTCACGACCAGCACGTACTGGCCGGCCTGCTGGTCGAGGACCGCGCGCTGTGGCACCAGCACCGCGTCGTGGATGTCCGGGAAGACCGCGATCACGCGCACGAACTCGCCGGGCTTGAGCACGCCGTCCGGGTTCGGCACCAGCGCGCGCACGGTGATCGTGCCGCGCGTCGGCTCGACGGTCGGGTCGACGTAGTCGACCACGCCTTCGTGCGGGTACGGGGTGCCGTCGCCGAGCCGGATCCGGATCGGGATCGTGCCGGTGCGCTCACTCGGGATGCGGCCCTCCCGCGCGCCGCGTTGGACCTCGAGCCGCTCGAGCTCCGTGGGCGCGAAGTAGACGTGGATCGGGTCGATCTGCACGATCTCGGCCAGCACGGTGTCCTGCCCGGACTCCCCGACCAGGTTCCCGACGTCGACCAGCGCGCGGCCGATGCGGCCGGCGATCGGGGCGCGCACCGTGCAGTACGAGACGCTGAGCTCGGCCGTGTGCACGGCGGCTGCGGCGGCCTCGACGTCGGCGAGCGCCGAATCGCGCTCGGCGCGGCGCTGGTCGAGCACCGACACGCTCACCACCTTCGCGTCGAAGAGCTCCTGGGCGCGCGTGAAGTCGCGCCGGGCCCGGGTCGCTGCGGCGTTCGCGCGGGCGAGCTCGCCCTTCGCCTCCCCGAGCGCAGCCAGGTAGGTGCTCGGATCGATCTCGAAGAGCACGTCGCCCTCGGCGATGCGCTGGCCGTCCGTGAAGCGCTGCGCCAGCAGGTAGCCGCGCACGCGCGCACGCACCTCGATGCGGTTGGCGGAGCGCACGTTGCCCACGTACTCGCGCCGATCGGGAACCACCCCGAGCCGCGCCGTGGCCACCACGACCTCCGGCGGCGGAGGGGCCTGCGCCTGCTCACCCCCGCTGCAGCCGGCCACGAGGACGGCGAGTGCCGCGGCCGCGAGCCCCGCGCGCCTGTGCCCTCTCCTCATCACGAGGCTCCTTCCCGCGCTTCGCCCGCTCCGGATGCTCCAGAGGCTCTCATGCCCGGTGCTCCGCAGGGTCCTCGCGGCCCGGCCGTCGCCGCAGCCACTCGGCCGCGCCCTGCACGAGCACGTAGAGCGCCGGCACCAGCACGAGGCTCAGCAGGGTCGCCACCAGCATGCCGCCGAAGACCGCCGTGCCGAGCGAGCGGCGCGCGGCCGAGCCGGCGCCGCCCGCGACCACCAGCGGAACGACGCCGAGGATGAACGCGAAGGCCGTCATCACGACCGGCCGGAAGCGCGTCTCGGCGGCCTCGCGCGCGGCGTCCACCAGGCTCAGGCCCTCCTCGCGGCGGCGCTTGGCGAACTCGACGATCAGGATCGAGTTCTTGCTGGCGAGCCCGATCAGGGTCACGAGGCCGATCTGGCAGTAGAGGTCGTTCGCGAGCCCGCGCAGCGCCTGGGCACCGAGCGCCCCCAGGAACGCCAGCGGCACCACCAGCATGATCACGAGCGGCAGGGTCCAGCTCTCGTACTGCGCGGCCAGGAACAGGAACACGACCAGCAGCGAGAGCGCGAGGATGATCTGCGCCTCGCGGCCCGCCTGGCGCTCCTGGAAGGCGGTACCCGTCCACTCGAAGGACATCGTCGGCGGCATCAGCTCGTGCGCGATCGCCTCCATGCGGTCGAGGGCCTGGCCCGAGCTGTAGCCGGGTGCCGGCTCGCCCTGGATCTTGGCCGCCCGGAACACGTTGTAGTGTGGGATGTCGCGCGGCCCGGTGATGCGCTCGAGCCGGACGAGGGTCGAGAGCGGCACCATCTCGCCGCGCTCCGAGCGCACCCACAGGCGCTTCACGTCCTCGGGGCGAGCGCGCAGGTCGGGCTCGGCCTGGGCGTACACCCGGAACAGGCGGCCGAAGCGGTCGAAGTCGTTCACGTAGAGCCCGCCCATGTAGATCTGGAGCGTCTGGAAGACGTCGGTGATACCGACGCCGAGCGTCCGGGCCTTGGCGCGGTCGAGGTCGACGAACACCTGGGGCACGGTGGGCCGGAAGGTCGTGAACAGGTTCTGGAGCTCCGGCGCCGCGTTGCCCGCGTCGACGATCCGCTGCGCGACGGCGGCCAGCTCCGGCAGCGGCCCGCCGCCGCGGTCCTGGAGCTGGAACTCGAAGCCGCCCGTGCGCGAGAGGCCGCGGATCGGCGCCGGGTTCAGCGCGAAGATCCGCGCGCCCGGGATCGCGGCGAGCTTCGGGCGCACCGCGGCGAAGATCGCCTCGAGCGACTGGCCCTGCTTGCCGCGCTCGTCCCACGGCGCGAGCGACACGAACACCGAGCCGATGTTGGGCGGGAAGGTGCCGGTCAGGGCATCGAAGCCGCCGAACAGGTTGGTGGCGACGATGCCGGGCGTGCCGAGCAGGACCTCCTCCACCTGCTTCGCGAGGGCCAGCGTACGGTCGAGCGAGGCGCCGTCCGGGAGCTGGAAGCTCGTGATGAAGTAGCCCTGGTCCTCGTCGGGCAGGAAGCCGGTGGGCATCGCGCGGAAGAGCAGCGCGGTTCCGAGGACCAGCGCGCCGAACACACCCAGCACCAGCAGCCGGCGCGGGAAGAGCGCGCGCACGCCGCGATCGTAGCGGCGCAGCACCGCCCCGAAGCCGCGCTCGAAGCCGCGGAACAGGGCGTTCTTCTCCTCGCCGTGCGCGCGCATCACCAGCGCGCACAGGGCCGGCGAGAGCGTCAGCGCGTTGAGCAGCGAGATCAGCACCGCGCAGGTGACGGTGATCCCGAACTGGCGCAGCAGGAGGCCCGTGGTGCCGGGCAGGAACGCCACCGGCACGAAGACGGCCCCGAGCACCAGCGTCGACGCCACGATCGCGCTGGTCACCTCGCCCATCGATCGTCCCACCGCCTCGCGGCGCGGGACCCCGGCCGCCATCAGCCGCGCCACGTTCTCCACCACCACGATCGCGTCGTCCACCACGAGCCCGATCGCGAGCACCAGCGCGAAGAGCGTGATCGTGTTGATCGAGAGCCCGATCGCGTTCAGGACCGCGAAGGTGCCGACCAGCGAGACGGGGATCGTGACGGCCGGGATCAGCGTGGTGCGCCAGTCGTGGAGGAAGATCCACACCACGAAGAACACCAGCGCCATCGCCTCGAGGAGCGTGCGTGCCACCTCGTCGATCGACTCGGCGACGAACTCGGTCGGGTCGTAGCGCACCCGCCAGTCGACCCCGGCCGGGAAGCGCTCGGCGATGCGCGCGAGCTCGGCGCGTACGGCGGCCGACACGTCGAGCGCGTTGGCCTCCGGGAGCTGGAACACGCCCATCGAGATGGTGGGCTGGCCCGAGAGGCGCGTGAAGCCCGCGTAGCTCTGCGCGCCGAGCTCGACCCGCGCGACGTCGCCGAGCCGGAGCAGCGAGCCGTCCGGCTCCGCGCGGATCACGATGGCGCGGAACTCCTCCTCGGTGGTGAGCCGGCCCCGGGTCTGGAGCGGGATGTCGAGCTGCTGGCTCTCGGGGGCGGGCGGCGCGCCGGCCCGGCCGGCGGCGATCTGCACGTTCTGCTCGCGCACCGCGGTGACGACGTCGGTGGCGTCGAGGCCGAGCTTGGCGAGCCGCTCGGGGTCGAGCCACACGCGCATCGCGAAGCGGCGCTCGCCGAAGAGCGACACCTCGCCCACTCCCGGTACGCGCTTGAGCGGGTCGACCAGGTTGATCAGCGCGTAGTTCGAGAGGAAGAGCGCGTCGCGCGATCGGTCCGGCGAGACCAGGTTCACGACCATCGTCAGGTCGGGCGACTGCTTGCGCACGGTGATGCCGAGGCGCCGGACCTCCTCGGGCAGGCGCGGCTCGGCCACCGTCACGCGGTTGTTCACGTTGACGGTGGCGATGTCGGCGTCCCGGCCGAGCTCGAAGGTGACGGTGAGCCCCATCGACCCGTCGTTGGCGCTGGTCGAGCTCATGTAGAGCATGCCTTCGGCGCCGTTCACCTGCTCCTCGATGGGGAGGGTCAGGGTGCGTTCCACCACGTCGGCGCTGGCCCCCGTGTAGCTCGCGGAGACCTGCACGGTGGGCGGTACGATCGGCGGGAACTGCGAGACCGGCAGCAGGGGGATCGAGATCGCGCCGGCCAGCGTGATCAGGATCGCCACCACCGCGGCGAAGATCGGCCGGTCGATGAAGAAGGCGACGAAGCCGGGAGCGCGCGGCGCAGGGGCGGCTTCGGGGCGCGGGGGTTCGTGCGGCGCGGTCACGGAGCTCCAGCGAACGCGGCCAGAGGGCACGCTCCGGGCCGCCGGCCCGCAGGGGTTACCACTTCCCGCTTCCCTTGTCGCCAACTCCGGGGTGGCGCGAGGGCCGCTGCGCTCGCGGACTCCCGGTCGCGCACATCGGCGTGCTGCGCTGCGCACCACGCCCTCGGCTCGACGCCCGCAGGGCGGACGGCTCCGCGCCTACACGGCGCGACCGGGCTGGGCTACATGGGCGGGATGGCGCCCCTCCTGCCGCTTCCCCCGCAGCCCGCGGCCGTGCCTTTTCCGACCGACGCGTGGCCGATCGCCACGCCCGGGGCCGAGGTCGACGCCGCCCGTCTCGACGCGGCGGCCGGGCGCGCGTTCGCGGCGGGCGCGGCCGCGTCCCACGGCGAGACGCTCGCGCTGCTCGCGGTCCACCAGGGGCGCCTCGTGCTCGAACGCTACGCGCCGGGCAAGGGCGCCGGTGACACCTTTCCCTCCTGGTCGATGGCGAAGAGCATGCTGCACGCGGCCGTCGGCGTGCTGGTCGCCGAGGGCCGGCTCGCGCTCGACGCGCCGGCGCCCGTCGCGGCCTGGCGCGGCCCGGGCGATCCGCGCGGTGCGATCACGCTCGAGCACCTGCTGCGCATGGTGGACGGGCTCGACTTCGTCGAGCTCTACGAGGCGACGGGCCGCTCCGACGTGGTCGAGATGCTGTTCCGCGAGGGCAGGGACGACATCGCCCGCTTTGCCGCGGCGCGCGCGCTCGCGCACCCGCCCGGCACCTACTGGAACTACTCGAGCGGGACCAGCAACCTGGTGGCCGCGATCGCGGGCGCGGCCGTCGGCGGCGGGCGCGCGGGGATGGAGGCGTTCCTGCGCCGCGCGCTCTTCGACCCGATCGGGATGCGCAGCGCCGAGCCGCGCTTCGACGCGGCCGGCACCTTCATCGGCTCCTCGTACGTGTTCGCGACGGCGCGGGATTTCGCGCGCTTCGGGCTGCTCTACCTGCGCGACGGGCTCTGGGAGGGCCGGCGCGTGCTGCCGGCAGGCTGGGTCGACCACGCGCGCCGCGAGACGCCAGCCAGCATCGGCCGCTACGGCGCGCACTGGTGGCTCGCCCAGGACGGGACCGGGATCTTCACGGCCAACGGCTTCCAGGGCCAGTACGTCGTCGTGGACCCCGGGCGCGACCTCGTGCTCGTGCGCCTCGGGGTCTCGACGCCCGAGCAGCGCGCGGCCGTGGTCCACGATCTGCGCGCGATCGTGGACGCCTTTCCCCTGCTGCGCGCTCCGCTGTAGCATCGGCGACGAGGAGGGACCGATGCGCCTCGACAAGCCGCGGCTCGCGCCGCTCCCCGACGCCGAGATCGACCCCGAGACCCGCGAGCGCTTCGGCTCCGGGCCGCTGCTGAACATCTTCCGCACCCTCGCCCATCATCCGAAGCTGATGAAGCGCTGGCTGGTGTTCGGCAACCACGTGCTGGCGCGCTCGACGCTGGCGCCGCGCGAGCGCGAGCTCGCGATCCTGCGCATCGGCTGGCTGTGCCGCTCGGGCTACGAGTGGGGGCAGCACGCCGTGATCGCGCGCCAGTCTGGCGTCTCCGAGGCCGAGATCGAGCGCGTGGCCGACGGCCCCGGCGCGCCGGGCTGGAGCGACGCCGATCGCACGCTGCTCCGCGCCGTCGACGAGCTGCGCGCCGACGCCTTCGTCTCGGACCCGACCTGGGCGGCGCTCGGGAACCACTTCTCGACCCAGCAGGTCCTCGACCTCGTCTTCGCGGTCGGCCAGTACCAGCTCGTGTCGATGGCGCTCAACACCCTCGGCGTGCAGCCGGACTCGCCCGAGCTGCCGACCCTGCCGGTGCGCTGAGGATGGCCGGCCCGATCGGTCCGCGGGCGCCGCGGCTCGCCGGCAAGATCGCCGTCGTGATGGGCGGCGGCCAGACGCCCGGCGACACGATCGGCAACGGGCGGGCGACCTCGGTGCTCTTCGCGCGCGAGGGCGCGCGCGTGGTGGTGGTCGACCACCGGCTCGAGGCGGCCCAGGAGACGGTGGCGCAGATCCGCGGCGAGGGCGGCGCGGCCGACGCCGTGGCCGCCGACGCCACGCGCGAGCCGGACGTCGCGGCGCTGTTCGCGCGCTGCGTCGCGGAGCACGGCCGGATCGACGTGCTGCACAACAACGTGGGCATCGGGGGCGGCGACGCCGGGCCGGCACACGTGGACCTCGACGCCTGGGACCGGATCCTCGCCGTCAACCTGAAGAGCGTCGTCGTGCCCTGCAAGCACGTGCTGCCCGTGATGCGCCGGCAGCGGGCCGGGGCGATCGTGAACATCTCGTCGATCGCGGCAGTCTGCGCGACCCCGATCGTCGCCTACAAGGCCTCGAAGGCGGGCGTCAACGCCTACACCCAGTCGCTCGCCGTCGGCAACGCGAAGTTCGGGATCCGCGCGAACGCCATCATGCCAGGGCTCATGAACACGCCGATGGCCATCGAGGGCATCGCCGCCGCCACCGGCGCCGACAAGCAGAAGCTGATCGAGCTGCGCGACGCGCAGGTGCCGCTCGGCGCCAAGATGGGCACCGCCTGGGACGTCGCCTACGCGGCGCTCTTCCTGGCCTCCGACGAGGCGCGCTTCGTCACCGGCGTCGCGCTCGCGGTCGACGGCGGCCAGAGCGCGCGGATCGGCTGAAGCGAAAGGAACCCTCGTGACGACCCGCTCCGTCTCCTGGCTCGCCGCCGCCATCCTGCTCGCCGCCGCGCCCGCGCTGGCCGCGAGCGAGGTGCCGCCCGCCGCCACCGCCGCGAAGCTGCGCCAGGCGATCGACGCGCCGCAGCGCGCGCCCGAGAACCGCGCTCGCGACGGCTGGCGCCATCCGCAGGAGACCCTGCTCTTCTTCGGGATCGAGCCCACCATGCGCGTGCTCGAGCTCTGGCCAGGCGGCGGCGCCTGGTACACCGAGATCCTCGCCGGGTTCCTGGCGCCCGACGGGCGGCTCACCGTCACGAACTTCGACCCGGAGGGCCCGGCGGACGCGTACGCGACGCGCGCGGCGAAGGCCCTGGCCGACAAGCTCGCCGGCGATCCGGCCCGCTTCGGCGCCGTCGAGGTGGTCACGATCGACCCGCCGTCGAAGCTCGTTCTCGGTGCGGCCGATCACTACGACCTCGTCCTGACCTTCCGCAACAACCACACCTGGATCAACGGCGGCTACCAGGATGCGGTGTACGAGGAGGCCTTCCGGGTGCTGAAGCCGGGCGGGGTGATGGGCGTCGTGCAGCACCGGGCCGCGGAGGGCGCCGATCCGGCGTTGTCGGCGAAGACCGGCTACGTGCCGGAGTCCGAGGTGATCGCCGCGGCGGAGCGCGCCGGCTTCGAGCTGGCCGGCCGCTCCGAGGTCAACGCGAACCCGAAGGACACCCGGGACCACCCGGAGGGGGTCTGGACCCTCCCGCCGACCTACCGCCTCGGCGAGCAGGACCGCGCGAAGTACCAGGCCATCGGCGAGAGCGACCGCATGACCCTGCGCTTCGTCAAGCCGCGGGCGAAGCCGGCGCCCTGAGCGGCGCGCGCCGGCGCCGTGCGAGCGCGGCCAACGTCGCGAGCGCTCCGAGTGCGAGCCCGGCCGCCGGGGCCTCGGGTGCCGTGATCACGGAGTCGACGATCTCGGGCGAGGGGTCGCCGAGCAGGAAGATGCCCGGCAGGCCCCGCGTCTCGAAGCCGAGGCTCGGGTTGGCGGCGAGCAGCGAGTCCTCGATCGCGAGCGTACCGGTGCCGTTGTTGCTCACGAAGAAGATCGCGCCCCCCCCTTCGTTGGCGCTGTTCTCGACGATGCGCGTACCGCACAGGCGCAGCGCGAAGGTGTTGCCGTCGTTGTAGATCGCGCCGCCGCTGCCGCCGCCGGGGGTGCCGGGACGCTTTGGGTTGGCGCCGTAGCCGATCGCCCGGTTGTGGGAGAAGAGGCTGTTCCACACGGTGTAGGAGACGCCGATGCTGCTGAGCCCGCCCCCGTTCGAGCAGACGTTGCCGAGCGCCGGCCCCCCGCCGAAGGTCGAGTGCGTCACGTGGACGGGCCGGTCCTGGAACTGGTCGAAGACCCGGATCGCGGCCCCCCCGACGTCCGGCCCGACCTCGTCGCAGCGGTTCCGGACGAAGGTGCTGTTCACGACCTTGAAGCGCCCCCCTCGGACGAAGATCGCCCCCCCGCCGCCCGGGCTCTCGCCGCTGGCGTCGCCGTCGGCGAAGGTCAGGTTCTGCACGGTGAGCTGCGGGTGGTCCTGGTCGTCACAGTGCGAGGTCGTCCAGACCTGGTTCGGGTCGCAGGTGTTCATGTAGAGGATCCGGACCTGGCCACCACCGCTCAGCGTCACCCGGTTCCCCCCGTCGATCACGATCCGGGGGCCCGTGTCGTTGAAGACCTTGGCGGTCTCGTCGAGCACGATGGTGACCGGCGCGGGCCCGCAGTCGAAGGTGACGACGCCCCCCGCGGCGACGGCCGCGACGAAGGCCGCGCCCGTGCAGCTCTCCGGCGTGCCGTTGCCGACCACGACGTCCGGGTCCGAGCTGTCCTCCGCCTGCGCCTCGGCCGGCACCGCGCAGCCGCCGGCGGGGTTGCCGGCCGCGCGGGCGAGGCCGGAGCCGGCGAGCAGCGCGCAGGCGAGGAGCACAAGGGGGGCGCGCGGGGAGGGCGGGCAGCACTGCATCGGCCGGGCCTCCGGTGGGCTCGCCGCGGCGGGCCGTCCTGCTCTTCGGCCGCCCGCGCGCCGGTCTCGATCCCGATCTGCGCCGGCTCCCCTCACGGGCGTGCGCCCGCGCGCGCGAGCAGGCCGAGCGTCGCGCGCGCGAGCGCGTCCGGATCGTGCCCGCGCTCGAGCGCCGCGCGCCCGCCGGCCCCCAGCCGGGCGGCGCGGGAGGGGTCGTCGAGCAGCGCGTCGATGGCCTCGGCCCAGACCGCCGGACCCGCGTCGTCGGGCAGGAGGCAGGCGGACTCCCCGTGCACGAGCCCCGCCGCGATGCCGCGCCGCGCGACGACCGCACGGCGCGCTTCGAGGTAGTTGAGCAGCTTCACCGGGAAGCCGCCCGGCGCGCGGCGCGGCAGCACCGCCACGCCCGCGCCGAAGGTCAGGAGCCGCGTCACGGCCGCGTCGGCGGCGTGGACCGTGCGCAGGGGTGCGGGCGCGACGCCCGTGGCGTGCGTCGCGACCACGATCGGCGCGCGCATCCTGCGCGCCACGGCGGCCAGCGTGGCGAGCGCCTGGTAGGCGTCGAGGTTGCCCGCGTAGAGCGCGAAGCGGCCGGGCTCGAGCCCGTGGCGGGCGCAGGCCCCGGCGACGGCGCGGGGAGCGGGATCGGGAGCCGGCTCGAGCATCGGCGGGATCACGGCCAGGGGCCCGTGCGCGTGCGGAGCGAGGGCCCGTCCTGCGGCCGGCGCGAGCGCGAGGACGGCGTCACAACGGCGCGCCACCAGCGCGTCGAGCCCCGCGCCGAGCTCCGCGAGCGGCACGGCGAGCCGCGTCGCGAGCGGGCCCGGCGCATGGCTCGCGAGCTCGTGGCGCCAGAGCGTGTGGGCGACGTAGGCGACCGGGCGCCGGAGCAGCGGCCGCACCGCCAGCGCCGCGAGCGCCGCCTCGGCGTTGTGCGCGAGCACGGCGTCGAAGCGCCGGCGCCGGTGGGCGCGCAGCAGGATCGCGGCGAGGACCAGGTCCGCGAGCGGCTTCGCCGCGTGCGGGCCCGAGCCGAGCCGGCGGGGCGAGAGCGCGCGCGGCACGCGCGTGATCGCAAGCCCTCGCGCCGCCGCCGGCAGCGCGCCGGCCCCGCTGCCGTAGACGAGCAGCTCGACCTCGGCGCCGGCAGCCTGCAGCGCGCGGGCCTGCTCCGCGCAGTAGACCTGCGAGCCCTGGGGCAGCGGGAAGGGGAACGCGCCGACGATCGCGATCCGCACGGCGCGGCAGCCTAGAACCCGTCGCATGAACCCGCTCCCGTCGCCCGGCCACGCGGCCGGCCGGCGAAGGGTGACCGAGGGAGAGTTTTCCCCCACCCGCGGCCTGGTCTGGGATAGGATGGCCGCCCGCGGGCGCCCCGGCGTCCTCGCTGCCGGAGGTACCCATGCGCGCGCGCGTGCTCGCCGTCCTGTTCGCCCTCGCCGCCGCCGCGCCGGCGGCGGCCGACCTGCGCCGCCCCCTGTCCGGCTGCGGCGGCTACCCGCAGCGCCTCGCCGTGCTCGCCGACCTCGAGGCCGTGCCCGCGCCCGGCTCCCGCAACTTCCGCCGCGACTACCTGCGCGCCTTCCAGCGCCGGGTGCTGGCGCGCAAGCTCGAGCCCCTGCACGACTGCCTCCGCCTCGACGAGATCCAGGTGATCGGCTCGCACAACAGCTATCACCGGCGCCCGCACGAGCCGCTCTTCTCGACGCTCGCGAGCTTCATTCCCCTGATCGGGACCGCGTGGGACTACGAGCACCCGCCGCTCGACCTGCAGTTCGGCGTCGAGGGCGTGCGGCAGATCGAGCTCGACGTCTTCGCGGACCCCGAGGGCGGCCGCTACGCGAGCCGGCTCGGCCCGGCGGCCGTGGGCCTGCCGACCGCATCCGGTGTTCCCGCGCTCGACCAGCCCGGGATGAAGGTGCTGCACGTGCAGGATCTCGACTTCGAGACCACCTGCTACACGCTGCGCGCGTGCCTGGAAACCGTCGTGGCGTGGTCGGACGCGAACCCGCGCCACCTGCCGATCCTGATCCTGCTCGAGCTCAAGGACGAGCGCGTCGAGCCCGACTTCGGGTGGGTCGTCCCGATCCCCTTCGGCCCCGAGGAGATGGACGACCTCGACGCCGAGATCCGCGCCGTGGTCCCCCGCCACAAGCTGGTGACGCCGGACGACGTGCGCGGCCGGCGCGCCACCCTCGACGAGGCGATCCGCCGCGACGGCTGGCCCGCGCTCGGCCGCCTGCGCGGCACGCTGCTCTTCGCGATGGACAACGGGGGAAGCAAGCGCGCGATCTACACCGACGGGCGCCCCTCGGCCGAGGGCCGCGTGCTGTTCCCGAACGCCGTCGAGGGCGCGCCCGACGCCGCCTTCATCAAGCTCAACGACCCGATCGGCGACTTCGCCCGCATCCAGGCCGCCGTCGCCGCCGGCTACCTGGTGCGCACCCGCGCCGACGCCGACACCGTCGAGGCCCGGCTCGGCGACACCGGCCCGCGCGACGCCGCGCTCGCCAGCGGCGCCCAGTTCGTGAGCACCGACTACCCGGAGCCGGATCCCCGCTTCGGCACCGGCTACGAGGTCTCGTTCCCGGGCGAAACGGTCGCACGCTGCAATCCGGTGAGCGCGCCGCGCGGCTGCGCGGCGGTCTGGCTCGAGTAGCGCAGCGCGTCCGCCGGGCCGCTTGCGGCGTGCCCGAGACCCCGGCCGCCGGGCCCGGCCGCCGGCCGCCGCAGCTCCCCGTGGAGGGCGGCCAGCTCGAGGAGCGCGCGCAGGATCACGCGTGGCGTCGCGCCCTTCGCCCGTCCGGCGCGGCGCGGGTGGTGCGACACCGGCACCTCGACGATCCGGAAGCCCGCGCGCGTCGCGCGCACCAGCAGCTCGGTGCTCACGAACGCGCCGAGCGACGCGAACGGGAGGGCGTCCAGCACCGGGCGGTGGAGGACCTTGAAGGCGCAGTCGATGTCGCGAACGCGCAGGCCGAAGAGCGCGCGCACGAGCAGGCCCCAGGCGCGTGCGATCGCGCGGCGGTGCCAGGGGTCCTGGCGGGGGGCGCGGTAGCCGATCACGAGATCGGCGCGGCTCGTGTGCGCGAGCAGGCGGCCGAGCTCGGCGAGGTCGAACTGGAGGTCCGCGTCGGTGAAGAACACCCACTCGCCGCGCGCCGCCCGCAGGCCCGAGCGCAGGGCGGCGCCGTAGCCGGCGTTGGCCGGGTGGCGGAGCAGGCGGACGCGCGGATCCCGGCGGCGCCACGCCTCGACGACGGCCGCCGAGCGGTCGCGCGAGCCGTCGTCGACCACGATCACCTCGAAGGGCGTGGCGAGGCGCGGCGCCAGCGCGAGCGCGCTCGCGAGCAGCGGGCCCAGGTTGCGCTCCTCGTCGAAGACGGGGAACACGAGCGACAGGCGCGGTGCTCCGGGCGCGCTCACTCGAGGTAGCCGAGCGCGCGCAGGCGGGCGGCGACGAGGCCTTCCTGGGCAGCGTCGTAGGGCGCCGGTGCGGGCGCGGCGTGGTCGGAGCCGGCGGCCGCGAGGCCGAGCAGGGGGGCGAGCGCCGGCGCCACCCCCGCGATCGACGCGGGCGCCGCGGGCCGCGCAGCCCCGAGCGCGAGCCAGATCCCGTCGGGACGGTGCGTGCCGTTCAGGCCGCAGCCCCGCCCGCCGCCCAGCTCGCCGCCCGTGAGCGTGCGCACGGCGGGCCCGCCGCCCTCGTGCCACGGCGTCGGCACCAGCGAGTGCGCGTAGCCGTCCTCGAGCGCCAGCTCGACGACGACGTCGGGCGCGCGCGGGACGAAGGGGCCCTCGTACACCTCCTCGCGTCGCCGCGCACGGGCGATGACCGGGGCGCCGCCCTCGAGCTTCCAGTCGAGCAGCGCGTCGATCACGTCCTGGCGCACGCGTTCGTAGTCGGCGGGGGCGACGGCGCCGCCGGCCTCGCGGCCACGCAGGGCGATCCAGACGCCGGGCTGGGTGTTGGCCTCCTCGGAGACCGCGACGGTGCGGCGCCAGTCGACGCCGCCGAAGCGCGCCGCACTCTCGAGCCGGGCGGCGGAGGTGCGCGCGCGCCGGAAGACGGCCTGGGCGGCGCGCGGCGGCAGCCAGCGGAGCGCCGTGTCGCGGGCGAGCCGCGCGCCGCGGCCGGCGGCGCTGCGCGGGGCGCGCGCGAGCAGGCCGCAGTCGGCGAGGCGGCGGTTCAGGTGCAGCACGCGCCGCGAGGCGCCCCCCTGGCCGTGGTCCGAGAGCAGGACGCAGGTCGCGTCGTCGCCGAAGGCGGCGCGCAGGGCGCCCGCCGCCGCATCGAGCCGCTCGTAGACGGCGGCGAGCGCCCCGCGGCGCGCGAGGGTCGCGGCCGGGTCGTGGCGCGGCGAGCCCGGATCGTGGTCCCGCCAGAAATGGTGGGCAGCGGTGTCGCTCTCGGAGAAGACGACCACCATCAGGTCCGGCTCGCGGCCCTCCTCGCGGAGCTGGCGAAGGGCCTCGAGCGCGAAGCCGGTCTTGCGGTCGATGCGCCCGAGCAACACCTCGCTGGCGCGCGCGTACCAGGCGCCGGCCGCACGGCTCCGCCAAGCCGTGCGCGCCCGCTCGTCGAGGTCGGGCACCATCCAGGGGCCCGCGCGGCGCGCGATGCGCGCGTAGCGAGCCGGGTCGCTGGCGGCGCGGGCGTCGGAGCCCGTCGAGACGGGCGCGTCGAAGCCGGGCACCAGCAGGCCGTGACGGTCCGGGAGCGGCTCGGCCGGGAACGTGGCGGGGACGCCCAGGCACAGGAAGGCGCCGCCGGCCGCCGCCAGGCGTCCCCACAGCGAGGCCCCGCGGCGATCCGTCGCGTTCACGAAGCGCAGGCGCCAGGCGCCGTCGAGCTTCTGCGTGAAGTCGAAGACCCCGTGGTGGCCCGGCGCGAGGCCCGTCGCGAACGAGCTCCAGGCGGGGAAGCTCATCGGCGGCGTCGTGCTCGGCAGCCGGGCGCCCGGTGGAGCCGCGCCCCCCGCAGCGCCCGCCTCGCGCAGCCACCCCGCCAGGTGCGGCATGCGGCCGGCTGCGACGAGCGGCCGCAGCACGTCCCAGTCCGCGCCGTCGAAGCCGACGACGAGCGCCCGGCCGTGCCCGCGACCTCCGGGCCGGCTCACCCGAGCCGCTCGATCACCGCGTCGGTGAACCCGTCGAGGTTGCAGCGCCCGCCGAGGTCGTGCGTGCGCGTGGCGGGATCGGCGAGGCAGGCGTGCACGGCGGCTTCGATGCGCGCCGCGGCCTCGCCCTCGCCGGCGTGGCGCAGCAGCTCCACGGCCGAGAGCGTCAGCGCGGTCGGGTTCGCGAGCCGCCTGCCGGCGATGTCGGGCGCGCTGCCGTGCACCGCCTCGAAGACCGCGCAGTCGTCGCCGACGTTGGCGCCCGGCACCACCCCGAGCCCGCCGACCAGCCCCGCGCACAGGTCCGACACGATGTCGCCGTAGAGGTTCTCGAGCAGCAGCACGTCGAAGCGCGAGGGATCGCGCACGAGCTGCATCGCGCAGTTGTCGATGATGATCTCGTCGTACCCGATGGCCGGGTGCTCGCGGGCCGCCTTGCGGGCGCACTCGAGGAACAGGCCGTCGCTCATCTTCATGATGTTGGCCTTGTGCACCGCGGTCACCCGGCGCCGGCCCTGGCGCGCGGCGAGCCCGAACGCGAAGCGGGAGATGCGCAGGCAGGCGCGCTCGGTCGCCACCTTGAGGCTCGTCACGACCCCCGGCGCCACGCGGTGCTCGAGGCCCGAGTAGAGACCCTCGGTGTTCTCGCGCACGACGATCAGGTCGACGGCCTCGAAGCGGGCCGGCAGGCCCGGGATCGTCTTCACCGGCCGCACCGACGCATAGAGGTCGAGCGCCTGGCGCAGGGTCACGTTGGCGCTGCGGAAGCCTTCACCCACGGGGGTGGTGATGGGACCCTTCAGGGCGAGGCCGAGCCGCCGGATCGACTGGAGGGCCGCCTCCGGGACGGGTGTGCCGTACTTCACCACCACCTCGCCGCCGGCCTCGACCTGCTCCCAGGCGATCGCGACGCCGGCGGCGTCGAGGATCCGGAGGGCGGCCCCGGTGACCTCGGGGCCGATCCCGTCGCCGGGGATCAGGGTGGCGCGGATCTTCGGCGGGTCGCTGGGGCGGGTCGACACGATGGGACGCTTCTCCTACTTTCCGCCGCCCCTCAGAGCCTGGGAGACCCCTTCGTGGCGCTCGAGCTGCTGTGCCGCAAGATCGGCATGACCCGGATCTACGACGAGACGGGCCAGATGATCCCGGTGACGGTCCTCGAGGCCGGCCCGAACCCCGTCGTCCAGAAGAAGACCGCCGCGAAGGACGGGTACGATGCGCTCCAGCTCGGCTTCGGCGAGCGCAAGCGGGTGCGCACGACGAAGGCGCTGCTCGGCCACTTCGACAAGGCCCAGGTCGCTCCCAAGCGCCACCTGCGCGAGTCGCGGGTGACGGGGGAGGATGCCACGAAGTGGGAAGTCGGCCAGGAAGTGAAGGTCGACGTGTTCGCGAAGGGCCAGCGCATCGACGTCGTCGGCACCAGCAAGGGCCGGGGCATGGCCGGCGTCGTGAAGCGCCACCACTTCGCGGTCAAGAAGGAATCGCACGGGACCCACGAGGGCTTCCGGCTGCCGGGCTCGATCGGCCCCGGCACCTATCCCGGCCACGTGATCAAGGGCCTGCGCATGCCGGGCCACATGGGCAACGAGCAGGTCACGACGCGCAACCTCGTCGTGGCCCGCGTGGACGCCGACCGCAACCTGCTCCTCGTGCGCGGCGCCGTGCCCGGCCCGAACGACGGGCTGGTCCGCGTGCGGGCAGCGGTGGCTCCGCGCAGGTAGGGCCTGCCTGCAGGGCGCGTGGAGCGCCTGGCCCTCCGGGTCGTCATGTACGAGCGCAAGGACCCCTTCTACCGGCGTGCCAAGCGGGAAGGGTTCCGTTCGCGCGCGGCCTACAAGCTCGAGGAGCTCCAGCGCGCCCATCGGGTGCTGCGCCCGGGCCAGCGCGTCGCCGACCTCGGCGCGTGGCCGGGGGGCTGGATGCAGGTGGCCGCGGCGGCGGTCGGGCCCGGCGGCCGCGTCGCCGGCATCGATCAGGCCGGGATCGAGCCGTTTCCGGATCTCGCGAACGCGATCGCAATCCATGGAGATCTCTCGGAAGCCGGCGTCGAAGCAAGGATTCTCGACGCGCTCGGGGGCCTGGCGGACGTCGTGCTCTCGGACGCTGCGCCCAAGCTCACGGGGGTGCGTGCGACCGACCGCGCCCGCGAGGAGGCGCTCCTCGAGGCGGTCGAGGCGCTCGTCCCGAAGCTCCTGCGCCCGGGCGGAGCGCTCGTCCTGAAGCTGCTCGAGAGCCCGGAGGCGCAGGCGATCGCCGGCCGCCTCGGCCGCCGCTTCGCGGCCTGCAAGACGACGAAGCTCCAGGCGACCCGGCAGGGGAGCGCGGAGAAGTACCTGGTCGCCCGCGACTTCAGGGGGCTGCCGGCGAGGGATGCTGCCCGGGCCGGCTCCCCCGCGCCGGTTCCGGCCGATCCGGTCCGCCGGGACGCCTCCGACGAGTAGCCACGCATCCGGGCGCCTTCAGGCCGGCTCCGCACAGGGCTCCGCGACCAGGTCCGGAGCGCGCACCCCGCTGATCCGCGCGCGTACGAAGCTCCCGGTCCCGGCCCCGCCGCGCAGCAGGACCTCGCCGTCGATCTCGGGCGCCTGGGAGGCGAGCCGGCCCCGGGCGCGGTCGCGGCCGCCGGCGTCGACGAGAACGTCGGCCTCGCGGCCGACGAGCGCGCCGAGCTGCTCGCGCTGGAGCTCGCGCAGGAGCGCCAGCAGCGCGCGGTGGCGCTCGCGGGCGACCCGCTTCGGCACCTTGGCGGGCAGCTCGAAGCCGGCGGTGCCCTCCTCGTCGGAGTAGCGGAACGCGCCGACCCGATCGAAACGTACTTCGCGAACGAAATCGCAGAGCGTCTCGAAGTCCGCGTCCGTCTCGCCCGGGAAGCCGACGACGAAGGTCGTGCGGAGGGTGAGGTCCGGGATCCCGGCGCGCAGGCGCTCGACGAGCCTGCGCTGGCGATCGGCCGTGGTCCCCCGGCGCATCGCCTCCAGCATCGCGTCGCTCGCGTGCTGGAGCGGCACGTCGACGTAGGGCAGCACCCGCCGGCGGGCCGCGAGCGCCTCGATGAGGGGCTCCGTCACCGCGCTCGGGTAGACGTAGAGGAGGCGGACCCACGCCACGCCGTCGAGCCCCGGATCGGCGTCGAGGGCGACGAGCAGGTCGGCGAGCCGGCGGCGGCCGGCGCCCTCCGCGGAGGGCCCCAGGTCCTTCCCCCACGAGGTCGAGTCCTGCGCGACGAGGTTGATCTCGCGCACCCCGGCGGCGGCGAGCTGGCGCGCCTCGGCGAGCACCGAGTCGAGCGTGCGGCTCTGGAAGCGGCCGCGGATGCCCGGGATCGCGCAGAACGCGCACACGCGGTCGCAGCCCTCGGCGATCTTCAGGTAGGCCGTGTGGGTCGGCCCGATCAGGAGGCGCGGCGCGTGCTCGTCGTAGAGGTGCGTGCGCCCGGCCTCGACGTAGACGCCCCGGGTGCGGCCCTCCCGGCGCGTGCCCTCCGGATCCTCGAGGAGGCCGTCGAGGATCCCGGCGATGCGCGGGAACTCCCCGGTGCCGATGAAGGCGTCGACCTCCGGAAGCTCCGTGGCGAGGTCGGCGCCGTAGCGCTGGGGCAGGCAGCCGGTCACGAGGAGCCCCCGCAGCCGCCCGCCGCCGCGCCGCTCGGCCACCTCGAGGATCGCGTCGATCGACTCCGCGCGGGCGCTCTCGATGAACGAGCAGGTGTTGACCACCGCGACGTCGGCGTCCTCGATCCGCTCGGCGAGCGCGTAGCCGGCACTCGCGAGGGTGCCGAGCATCACCTCGCCGTCGAGGCGGTTCTTCGGGCAGCCGAGCGTGCGGAAGTGGACGGCGGCCTTGGGGGGGTTGGGCACGGCGAGGCAGGCTAGCAGGAGGCTGGTAGCCTACGGCTCCTGCCCGAGGAGCCCGCGATGTCGCCCCGCCCCTTCCACGTGCTCGGAGTCCAGCAGATCGCCGTCGGGGCTCGGGACAAGGCGGCGCTGCGCAGGCTCTGGGTGGATCTGCTCGGGCTCGAGCCGAAGGGCAGCTTCCGCAGCGAGCGCGAGAACGTCGACGAGGACATCACGGCGGCCGGCCGCGGGCCGTTCGCGGTCGAGGTGGACCTCATGCAGCCGATCGACCCCGCGGGCAGGCCGCGCGTCGACGAGCCTCCCCTGAACCACGTGGGACTCTGGGTCGACGACCTCCCGGCGGCGGTGGAGTGGCTCGGCGAACAGGGGGTCCGCTTCGCACCGGGCGGGATCCGCAAGGGCGCGGCCGGCTTCGACGTGTGCTTCATCCACCCCAAGGGGAACGAGGCTGCGCCGATCGGCGGCGCGGGCGTCCTGATCGAGCTCGTGCAGGCCCCGCCCGAGGTGATCGCCGCCCACCGTGCGCTCGCGCGCTCCTGACGCGACTGCTGGTCAGCGAATCCACCGCCCGAGCCCGTGCGTCTGCTCTTCACGGGGCGCGAGCGGATTCGCGCTGACTTCCCGGGTCGATGAGGTAGGATGGGCGCCCCGATCCATCCGCGGATCAACGAAGGAGATCGACGCGATGACGCGTTGGCGCCCGAGCTGGCTCCTGGCCGCTCTCACCCTGACCGCCCTGGTCCTCCCGCCCGCCGCACGCGCGCAGGACGACGCGGGCGTCGCCGGTCCGAGCTTCAAGGAAGGCGACGTCATCACGCTGGACCAGGTCGACAAGCTGAAGCCCTTCCTGCCCCCCGAGTTCTGGGCCAACCGGGACTTCTTCTTCTACGAGGGCATGAAGCTCGAGATCGGTCCTTCCTTCCGGGACTACTCGCCGCCGCCGGAGTACCAGGCCGCCACCGACAAGTTCAAGGGGCAGCCCAAGATCGGTCCCGGCAACAGCCTCGTGAACTACGTCGCCGGCGCCCCCTTCCCCGGTGAGATCGACTGCAAGGGCGATCCAGAGGCCGGCGTGAAGCACATGTGGAACTTCGACTACGCCTGGGACGGCGACGGCTCCGATACCCACTTCTTCTATTCGTACTGGGACCGCGGCGAGGAGCTGCCCCTCTACTACGAGGGCACCTCGAAGACGATCCGCCTCTCGCATCGGATCGAGCCGGAGCTCCTCGAGACCCAGAACGGCGACCTGTTCCGCGGCGAGAAGCGCAAGCTCGCCTTCGGCATCGAGGTGGACGCGCCCTTCGACGCGCGCGGCATCCTCGTCATGACCTACCGCTACAAGGACTCCGACAAGCAGACCTCGGAGACCAAGAACGACGACACCTGGGTCTACGTGCCGACGCTGCGCCGCGTGCGCCGCATCTCGACCGCGCAGCGCACCGACGCCGTGTCGGGCACCGACTTCACCTTCGACGACCTGCGCTCCTTCGCCGGCATCGTCCCCCAGTACCAGTGGACCTGCCTCGGCGAGATGGACATCATCGCGCCGGTGAACTCGAAGGTGCGCGCGTACCCGTACACGAAGGACCACAACTTCGGCCCCTACGGCCTGTCCTACGCGAGCGACAACTGGGAGCTCCGCAAGGCGGTCAAGGTGCGCATGGTCCCGAACGCCAAGGACCATCCGTACCACCACAAGGACATCTACATCGACAAGCAGACCTACAACGCCCTCTACTCCTTCGCTTACGACCAGAAGGAGGAGCTGTGGAAGATCATCTGGCACAACACGCGCTGGAGCGAGGATGACTTCCCGGAGTACAAGGGCTGGGAGGGGATCCCGAAGCCGCTGGACCTGCGCATCGTGTCCGACACGATCGTGAACGTCCAGACCGGCACCGGCAACCGCATCGAGTTCTGGGACAACAGCGGTACGCCCTACTCGAGCAAGGGCAAGATCCGCCGCTACATCGACATCGGGCGCCTCACCAAGGGGCGCTGAGCCGCGTACCGCAGGAATCGGGGGCCGGGACGGGAGACCGTCCCGGCCCCTTCACTTTGGGGTATCGTCGCCGCGCGCCTGCGCCGGAGGCCACGCCATGAGCGACGCGATCGAGCCGTTCCACATCGAGGTGTCCGACGAGGTGCTCGCCGACCTCCGCGAGCGGCTCGCACGCACCCGTTTCCCGGACGAGCTCGAGGGCGCGGGCTGGAGCTACGGCACGGAGCTCGCGTACCTGCGCGAGCTCGTCGCCTACTGGCGCGACCACTACGACTGGCGCCGCCACGAGGCGCGGCTCGCCTCCTTCCCGCACTTCTCGACGGTGATCGACGACCACCGCGTGCGCTTCCTCCACGTGCGCTCCCCGCACGCAGGCGCCTTCCCGCTCGTCGTGACCCACGGCTGGCCCGGCTCGATCTTCGAGTTCCACAAGATCCTGGGCCCCCTGAGCGAGCCCGAGAAGCACGGCGGGCGCGCCGAGGACGCCTTCCACGTGGTCTGCCCGTCGATCCCGGGCTACGGCTTCTCGGAGGCGCCGCGCACGAAGGGGTGGGACGTGCGGCGCATGGCCGAGGGGAACGCCAAGCTGATGGCCCGGCTCGGCTATGCGCGCTACGGCGCGCAGGGCGGCGACTGGGGCGCCATCATCTCGACCCAGAACGCGCTGGTGGACCGCGCGCACTGCGTCGGCATCCACCTCAACATGGTGGTCGCGTTCCCGCCGGCCGACGGGAGCGATCCGATGGCGGGCCTCGACGACGTCGAGAAGGCCGGGCTCGGGGACCTCGCCCACTTCCAGAAGGAGGAGACCGGCTACCAGCAGATCCAGGGCACCAAGCCCCAGACCCTGGGCTATGGCCTCAACGACTCCCCCGCCGGCCTGGCGGCCTGGATCGTCGAGAAGTTCCGCACCTGGAGCGACTGCGACGGCGACGTCGAGCGGCGCTTCACGAAGGACGAGCTGCTCACGAACGTGATGATCTACTGGATCACGCAGTCGATCACCTCGTCGACGCGGCTCTACTACGAGACCATGCACTCGGGCCGCTTCGGCCCGGCCGGCGAGCGCGTCGAGACGCCGACCGGCTGCGCGATCTTCCCGAAGGAGCTCTACCGCGCGCCGCGCGCGTGGGCCGAGCGCGCCTTCGAGGTGCAGCAGTGGACGCGCATGCCGCGCGGCGGCCACTTCGCGGCGCTCGAGGAGCCGGAGCTGCTCGTCGAGGACGTGCGGTCGTTCTTCCGCAAGGTGCGCGGATGAGTGCGGCGCCGGCGCCGGTCGCCCTCGTCACCGGGGCGAGCCGCGGCATCGGCCGCCGGCTCGCCGCAGACCTGGCTGCCGCCGGCTGGGACGTCGTGTGCGCCGCGCGCTCGACCTCCGAGCGGCCCGGCAGCCTCCCCGGCACGCTCGAGGAGACGGTGGCGCTCGTCGAGCGGGCCGGCCGCCGCGCCTGGGCCGTACCGCTCGACGTGCGCGACGAGGGCGCGGTCTCCGGGCTCGTCGAGCGGCTCTACGCGGAATGGGGCCGCTGCGACCTGCTCGTCAACAACGCGGCCGTGGCGCCCGCGAAGCCCGCCCTCGCCGACACGCCGAAGCGCTGGCGCCTCGCGGTCGACGTGAACCTGAACGGCCCCTTCTACGCGATCTGGCACCTGGCGCCGCGCATGGCCGCGGCCGGCGGCGGCCGCGTCGTCAACGTCTCCTCCGGTGCGGCGCGGACCCCGCAGTTCGGCCGCCCCGGCTACACGGTGACCAAGGCGGCGCTCGAGTCGCTCACCGAGTGCCTCGGCCACGAGCTGCGCGCGCGCGCGGTCGCCGTGAACTGCCTGCGCCTCGAGGTCCCGGTCTGGACGGAGGGCTTCGCCGCCACGCTCGGCGACGCGGACGCCTTCCCCTTCGAGGACCCCGTCATCATGTCCGACGCCGTCCTGTGGATGGCGCGCCAGCCGCTCGCCTGGACGGGCCAGATCGTGACGATCGGAGAGCTGCGCGCGCGCGGAGCGGTGCGCCCCGAGACTCAGGCGACCGCGAAGCCCTCGTAGCCCCGCGCCGCCACCTCGTTGCAGCGGGCGACGTAGGGCGGGACGCCCAGGTCGGGCATGAAGACGCGCGGCTTGCCGGGCACGGGCCGATCGTACCGTCCCCCCGCTTCGCCGTGCTGCCGCTATCGTCTGGCCGCGCGCAGGGACCCGGGAGGACACCATGAAGCAGAGCGACGTCGTCGTGCCGAGGGGCATGGAGATCGCCTACGACCAGTTCCACTTCGCACCGGCCGTCCGCGCCGGCGGCTTGCTGCGCTGCGCGGGCCAGCTCGGCACCGACGAGCACTTCGTCCTGGCCTCGACGGAGCCCGAGGCGCAGTTCGTGCAGGCCTTCGAGAACGTGAAGCGCGTCCTGGCGGCGGCGAAGCTCGACTTCTCGGACGTGGTCGAGATGACCACCTTCCACGTGGGCCTGCGCGAGCACATCGCCACCTTCCTCGCCGTGAAGGACCGCTACTTCCGGGCGCCCTGGCCGGCCTGGACCGCGATCGGCATCGTCGAGCTGGCGGCGCCCGGGGCGCTGGTCGAGATCCGCGTGACCGCGCGGCTGCGCGCGCCGCGCGCGGCGAAGCGCCGGAGCGCCGCGAAGGCCCGGCCGACCAAGCGGCCCCGCAAGGCCAAGGCGGCGCGCGGGCGGCGCTGAGCCGGCGTCCCCGGCGCTTGCCGCCAGGAATGAAACGTGTTCTAATCCTGCGCCATGGCCCGCCCCCGCCAGGCCGACCCCGCCGCTGGTGCCGGCTCCCGTGCCGCGCGCGCGCCGCTGCCTGGAACGCCCGTGCCGACCGGTGCCCGGCTCGCGGCCAACCAGATCAAGCGCATGCGCCGGATCGTGGACGCCGCGGTCGCGCTGGCCGAAGGGGGTGGCTTCGAGGCGGTGCGCCTGCGCGACGTGGCCGAGCGCTCCGACGTCGCGCTCGGGACGCTCTACAAGTACTTCCGCTCGAAGGAGGACATCCTCCTCTTCGCGCTCGACGAGGAGGTGGGCCGGCTCGAGCAGGGCCTGCTCGCGCGCCCGCCCGCGGGCGCGAGCCCCTTCGAGCGCGCCGCGGACTTCTTCGGCCGCACGAGCCGGGCACTGATCGGCCGCCCCGCCCTGACCCGCGCCATGATCCGTGCCCTCACCGGCACCGAGGAGCTGGCGTTCAAGGTCGCGGCCTTCCAGCTCCGCATCGCGCGGCTCGTGGCGGCGGCGCTGCGCGGCGCGCCGGCCGATCTCGCCGCGCCGCTCGACGCCTCGATCGGGAGCGCGCGCGAGCGCGCCGCCGCGCAGACGCTCATGCACGTCTGGTTCTCGGCGCTGGTCGGCTGGTCGGCCGGGCTGCACACCGAGCGCGGCGTCGTCGAGCAGGTGCGGGTGGCGGCGGAGCTGGTGCTCGGGACCGGGGGACGCTGAGCCGGTCGCGGCACCGGGGAGGAACGCATGGGCCAGGCGACCACGATCGACGGCGTGCTCTCGGCGCCGCACGTGCTCGAGTACCCGTACCGGCGCTCGGTGGGGCCGGTGCTGTCGCGCTTCTTCACCGCGCTGCGCGAGCGCCGGCTGGTCGGGGTGCGCACGCGCGCCGGCCGCGTGCTGTGCCCGCCTGCCGAGGCGGATCCCGCCACCGGCGCCGCCGTGACCGACGACTACGTCGAGGTCGGCCCGGGCGGCACGATCACGACCTGGACCTGGGTGTCCCGGCCGCGGGAGACGCAGCCGCTCGCGCACCCCTTCGCCTACGCGCTGATCCGGCTCGACGGCGCCGACACCGCGCTCCTGCACGCGGTCGACGCCGGCGACCCGGCCCGGCTGCGCACGGGCGCCCGCGTGCGCCCGCGCTGGCGCACCGAGACCGTCGGCGACATCGGCGACATCGAGTGCTTCGAGCTGGAGGGCTGAACCATGAGCGACACCGCCGCGCCCCAGCCCGTCAAGACGATCAAGACCCCCATGCGGCTCCAGTACCAGTACACGGCCGGTACGGCCACCTCGCGCTTCCTGCACGGCATCGCGCAGGGGAAGATCCTGGGCCAGCGCTGCCCGCGCTGCGCCAAGGTGTACGTGCCCCCGCGAGGCTCGTGCCCGCGCTGCGCGGTGGCCACCGAGCAGGAGGTGGAGTGCTCCGACAAGGGCACCGTCACCACCTTCGCGATCGTGCGCGTGCCGAGCGAGAACCTGGACGTGCCGCTGCCCTTCGCCTGCGTGCACATCCTGCTCGACGGCACCGACGTGCCGTTCTTCTCGGTCGTGCAGGAGTGCCCGCTCGAGCAGGTCCGGATCGGCATGCGCGTGCAGGCGGCCTGGGTGCCGGAGGCCGAGCTCGCGCCCACCCTGCAGAGCATCCGCTGGTTCCGGCCGATCGACGAGCCGGACGTGCCCTTCGACCAGCTCCAGGAGCACCTGTGATGCGCGAGGTCGCGATCGTCTCCTTCGCCCAGTCGAAGCACGCGCGGCGCGATCTGCGCAACGAGGTCGAGATCCTGATGCCGGTGGTGCACGAGGCGGTCGAGCGCTCGGGCATCGCGCGTCCCTTCGACTTCACCTGCTCGGGCTCGACCGACTTCCTGCAGGGCCAGCCCTTCGCCTTCGTGCTCGCGCTCGACGCCGCGGGCGCCTGGCCGCCGATCCCCGAGTCGCACGTCGAGATGGACGCCGCCTGGGCGCTCTACGAGGCGTGGGTGAAGATCCAGACCGGTGAGGCGGAGACGGCGCTGGTCTACGGCTTCGGGAAGTCGTCGCCCGGCGACCTGCCCGAGGTGCTCTCGCGCCAGCTCGATCCCTACGTGCTGGCGCCGCTCTGGCCCGACGCGGTGTCGCTGGCAGCGCTCCAGGCGCGCGCCTGGCTCGAGAAGACGGGGCGCAGCGAGGGCGACCTGGCCGCGGTGGCGGCGCGCAGCCGCCGCGACGCGAAGGCGAACCCCTACGCGACCGTGGCCGGCGACTTCGAGGTCGCCAAGCTGCTCGCCGAGCCGCCGGTTGCCTCGCCGCTGCGCCGCCACGACTGCGCGCCGATCTCGGACGGCGCCGCCGCGCTGGTGCTGGTGGCGGGCGAGCGCGCCCGCCAGGTCTGCCGGCGTCCGGCCTGGATCCGCGGGATCGACCACCGCATCGAGCCCCACGCGCTCGGCGCGCGCGACCTCACGAGCTCGCCCTCCACGCGGCTCGCCGGCGAGCAGGCCGGTGTGGGCCGCGCGCCGGTGGACCTGGCGGAGCTGCACGCACCCTTCACGCACCAGGAGTGGATCCTGCGCGAGGCGCTGGGACTCGGCGAGGACGTCGTGATCAACCCCTCGGGCGGGGCGCTCGCAGCGAACCCCATGATGGCGGCGGGCCTGGTCCGGATCGGCGAGGCGGCCCGGCGCATCCACGAGGGAGGAGCGCGCCGCGCGGTGGCCCACGCCACCTCGGGCCCGTGCCTGCAGCAGAACCTGGTCTGCGTGCTGGAGGGGGAGTGATGGCCGAGCGCTGCGCCGTGGTCGGGATCGGGCAGACGCACCACACGGCGCGCCGCGACGACGTGTCGATCGCGGGCCTCGTGCGCGAGGCCGCCGAGCGCGCGCTGGCCGATGCCAGGCTCGACTGGGGCGACATCGAGGCCGTCGTCGTCGGCAAGGCGCCCGACATGTTCGAGGGTGTGATGATGCCCGAGCTGTACCTGGCCGACGCGCTCGGCGCGGCGGGCAAGCCGCTCCTGCGCGTACACACGGCCGGCTCGGTCGGCGGCTCGACCGCGATCGTCGCGGCGAGCCTGGTGCAGGCCGGCATCCACCGGCGCGTGCTCACCGTCGCCTTCGAGAAGCAGAGCGAGAGCAACGCGATGTGGGCGCTCACCGTGAAGACGCCGCTCCAGGCGGCGGTGGTGGCGGGCGCGGGCGGCTACTTCGCGCCGCTGATCCGCGCCTACATGCAGCGCAGCGGCGCGCCCGACGACACCGGGATCCGCGTCGCGGTGAAGGACCGCGCGAACGCGCTCAAGAACCCCTACGCGCACGTGCGCGACGCGACCCTGAGCTTCGACGCGGTGGCCGCCTCGCCGATGCTCTGGGACCCGATCCGCTTCCACGAGACCTGTCCGTCCTCGGACGGCGCCTGCGCGCTGGTGCTGTCGAGCGATGCGGCGCTGCCGGAGACCGCGCACCCGCCGGCCTGGGTCTGGTCCACCGCGATGCGCAGCGAGCCGACCCAGTTCGCCGGCCAGGAGAAGGTGAACCCGCTGGCCGGGCGCGCGTGCGCGAAGGCCGTCTACGACAAGGCGGGGATCCGCGATCCCCGGCGCGAGATCGACTGCGCCGAGATCTACGTGCCCTTCTCGTGGTTCGAGCCGATGTGGATGGAGAACCTGGGCTTCGCACCCGAGGGCTCGGGCTGGCGCATGACCTACGAGGGCGCGACGGCGCTCGACGGCGACCTGCCCGTCAACATGTCGGGCGGCGTGCTCTCGTCGAACCCCATCGGGGCTTCGGGCATGCTGCGCTTCGCCGAGGCGGCGCTGCAGGTGCGCGGGCAGGCCGGGGAGCACCAGGTGGACGGGGCCCGGACCGCCCTCGGCCACGCCTACGGCGGCGGCTCGCAGTTCTTCGCGATGTGGATCGTCCGCGGGCAGCGGCCCTGAACGGGAAGGCGCACTCGAACCATGCACTTCAACATCGCCGACCTCTACGAGTCGATCGCAGACCGCGTGGGCGAGCGCACGGCGCTGGTCTGCGGCCCGCAGCGGCGCACCTACGCGGAGCTCGAGGAGCGCAGCAACCGGCTCGCCCACGCGCTCGCGGCGCGCGGCCTCGGGCCCGGCGATCACGTCTCGCTCTACATGACCAACTGCGCCGAGTACGTCGAGACGATGCTCGCCTGCTTCAAGATCCGCGCCGTCCCGATCAACGTGAACTTCCGCTACGTCGAGGACGAGCTCCGCTACCTGCTCGACGACTCCGGCTCGAAGGCCGTCTTCCACACCCGCGAGCTGTCGCCGCGCGTCGCCGCGGTGCGCGCGCGTTGCCCGAAGCTGCGCGTGGTGGTCGCGGTCGAGGACGGGAGCGCCGCGGACCTGGCCGGCGCCGAGCGCTACGAGGCGCTGCTCGCCGAGGGCTCGCCCGCGCGCGACTTCCCGGAGCGCTCGCCGAAGGACCTCTGGATCGTCTACACGGGTGGCACGACGGGCATGCCGAAGGGCGTGATGTGGGAGCACGAGGACTGGTTCTTCGCCGGGATGATGGGCGGGAACCCGATGGGCCCCCAGCCCGCACGGCCCGAGGAGGTGGCGGCGCGCGCGGCGGAGAAGCCGCCGCAGGCGCTGATGTCGGCGGCGCCGCTGATCCACGGTGCGGGCCAGCTCGCCTCCTGGATCGCGATGATGCAGGGCTACCGCGCCTGCCTGGCGCCGCGCTTCGACCCGAAGCTCGTCTGGCAGACGGTGCAGGACGAGCGCGTGCTCTCGCTCTCGATCGTGGGCGACGCGATGGCGCGGCCCCTCGCGGAGCTCCTCGACGAGCCCGGCGTCTCCTATGACCTCTCGTCGCTGCGGATCCTCTCGTCGGCGGGCGCGATCCTGTCGGCGACGGTCAAGGCGCAGCTCCAGGCGCACTTCCCCGAGCTCGTGATCATGGACAACTTCGGCTCCTCGGAGAGCGGCTCGCAGGGCGTGGACGCGGGCGGGGGGCGCGTCGAGGGCGGCATGCGCTTCCGGATGAACGAGCACACGGTCGTGCTCGACGACGAGGGACGCGTGATCGCGCCGGGCTCCGGGCAGACCGGGCGGGTGGCGCTGCGCGGGCGCGTGCCGGTCGGCTACTGGAACGACCCGGAGAAGAGCGCGCGCACCTTCCTCGAGTACGGCGGGGTGCGGCACGTCGTGGTCGGCGACTTCGCGCGGCCGGAGGCCGACGGCACGATCACGGTCTTCGGCCGCGGCTCGCAGTGCATCAACTCGGGCGGCGAGAAGATCTTCCCCGAGGAGGTCGAGGGCGCCCTGAAGTCGCACCCCGACGTCTTCGACGCGCTGGTCGTGGGGCTCCCCGACGCCCGCTGGGGCGAGCAGGTGGCCGCCGTCGTGCAGCTCCGGCCGGACCGTGCGCCGGCCGCGGAGGAGGTGATCGCGCACTGCCGCAAGCAGCTCGCCGGCTACAAGGTGCCGCGCGCGCTCCACGTGGTGCCCGAGATCCAGCGCTCCCCGAGCGGCAAGGCCGACTACCCCTGGGCCAAGCGCACCGCGGCGGCCCTGCAAGCCGAGGACGCGAGCTGATGGCGGACCACGGCTTCTGGAACCACGCGCAGCGCAACCCGGCTGCCCTCGCCCTGGTCGACGCCGAGGGCGGCACGCGCACGCGCGGCGAGCTGCACGCGGCGGCCAACCGGATCGTCCACGGGTTGCGCGCGCTCGGGCTCGGCAAGGGCGACTGCGTGGCCGCCGTGCTGCCGAACGACCCCGCGCTGCTCGAGCTCTACCTCGCCGTCTGCCAGGCCGGCATGTACCTGGTGCCGATCAACTGGCACCTGGCGGCGCCCGAGATCGCCTACATCGTCGCCGACAGCGAGGCGAAGGTGCTGGTCGCGCACGAGCGCTTCGCCGACACGGTCCGCAAGGCCGCCGACGAAGCCGGCTTCCCGGCCGACCGGCGCTTCGCGATCGGGGCGATCCCGGACTTCCGGCCCTTCGCGGAGCTGACCGCCGGGCAGTCCGACGCACCTCCCGCCGAGCGCGCGGCCGGCGCCGTCATGAACTACACCTCGGGCACGACGGGGCGCCCGAAGGGCGTGCGCCGCGCGCTGCCCCCGCTCGACCCCGACACCGCCGCCACCCTCCTGACGGGTTTCTTCGCGATGTTCGGGATCGCGCCCGAGGGCGGCAACGTCCACCTGTGCGGCTCGCCGCTCTACCACACCGCCGTACTGGTCTTCGCCTCGACCTCGCTCCACTACGGCCACGCCGTCGTGCTGCTGGAGAAGTGGACGCCCGAGCTCTGCCTCGCGGCGATCGAGCGCTGGCGCGTCACCACGAGCCACATGGTGCCGACGCAGTTCCACCGCCTGCTCGCGCTTCCCGAGGAGACGCGCCGCTGCTACGACGTCTCGTCGGTACGCTGCATGGTGCACGCGGCCGCGCCCTGCCCGCCCGACGTGAAGCGCCGCATGATCGAGTGGTGGGGCCCGGCGATCAGCGAGTACTACGCGGCCACCGAGGGCGGCGGGACGCTGGTCGGCGCCGAGGAGTGGCTGAAGAAGCCCGGCACGGTGGGCCGCCCCTGGGCCGGCGCCGAGATCAAGATCTTCGACGACGCCGGCCACGAGCTCCCGGCCGGCGCGGTCGGCACCGTCTACATGAAGCTCGGCGCCGCCGACTTCGAGTACTACAAGGACCGGGACAAGACGCGCAAGAACCGGATCGGGCCCTACTTCACGGTGGGCGACGTGGGCCTCCTCGACGAGGATGGCTACCTGTTCCTGCGCGACCGCAAGGCCGACATGATCATCTCGGGCGGCGCCAACATCTATCCCGCCGAGATCGAGTCGGTCTTCCTGGCGCACCCGAAGGTGGGCGACGTCGCGGTCTTCGGGGTTCCGCACGAGGAGTGGGGCGAGGAGGTGAAGGCGGTCGTCGAGCCGGCGGCGGGCGCCACGCCCGGCCCGGAGCTGGCGGCCGAGCTGCTCGCCTTCTGCGCCGACAAGCTCGCCCGGTTCAAGACCCCGAAGTCGATCGACTTCATCGCCGAGATGCCCCGCGACCCGAACGGCAAGCTCTACAAGCGCAAGCTGCGCGACCCCCACTGGGCCGGCCGCGAGCGCTCGATCTGACGGGGACAGACCCGGGGAGGCCGGGGATAGAAGCGAAAGAACCGAA